>CANJHD010000082.1 GCA_947474065.1 Planctomycetaceae bacterium | reverse complement strand
GCTGGTAGCCACCTTGCTGAATTGCTCTCGCGGCCGTCAGCTGCCGAAGGCGCTGTTCGAGCGCACCATCGGAGGGGTCAAGCCGCTGTGCTTCCTCGCCGGACGCGAATGCTTCGCCCCAGGCCTCAACTTCAGAGAACAGCTCGATCGCCTGCACCCAGACTTTCTTCTGGGGCTTCTTCTGCATCGCGTTGCGAAGCATGTTGATGACCTTGGGCGCAAGCCACTGGCCGACCGGAACCTGTCCAGCCTTGCCCGCAGCATCCAAGAAGCGCATGGCGGCCGAGACATTGTTCAGGTCCCGCATCCACGTGTATTCGTTCACAACCATCTTGTCGATGGGAGTTGGGCCTTCAATTTCCTTGAGGTCCTTGCCAGTCGCCGGCGAGGCGCGGTCGTGGAACTTGCAGGCAACTTCGTACATCCCCTGGTGCGCAACCATGTTGGCGGGGTCAAACTTCAGGCCGTTCGCCCAGAGCTTCAGGGAGTAATCCAGTTGATCGGTTTCCCCAACCGTACGAGCATGGTCAAAGAACTTCCGCGCCTTGTCGGGCTGCGGTTCGTACGGCTTCTCGGAGTTACTGGAATCGCCTTTACGCCATCCAAAGATCACGGTGTTGCTCCTGTGCGGGGATTGCGTAGCGTAGCATCGAATACGCATGGCTGAACGACTGCCGAATGAACCTCTTCCGCAGCGCCCTGTGGTGCTCTTTCCCGACCCAATGCTTCGTCGCAAGGCGAAGCCAGTGCATGCCGTGGACGCAGCAATTCGCGCGCTCGTGGAAGACATGTACAGAGTCATGGACGACGAAGAGGGCGCCGGTTTGGCGGCTCCGCAGGTGGGAGAATCGCTGCGGATCTTTGTGACCGGAACCCATGAGCGCGGTGTGCCCCGCAAGGCGTACATCAATCCTGTCCTGATTGACATGGGAGGCGAACTCGAATCAATGGACGAGGGTTGCCTGAGCCTTCCGAACGTGCGCGGGTCAGTGCGCCGCCCAACGCAAGTGACGATCCGCGCGCTCGACATTGATGGCAACGAATTCACCGAGACGAGTTCAGACTTTACTGCTCGCGTGTGGCAACATGAGTTCGATCACCTTGAAGGCATACTCATTATTGACAAGATGAGTCCGATTGACCGGCTGCGCGTTCGCCGCGCGTTGAAGGATCTGAAACTCTCTGTCGATCGGCCTGATTGAAATGGAAGCGCGTCCTGCAGTCCCTGGAAATCCATCATCGGGCGGAGCGGCCACGCTTCCTGATGTGGTGTTCTTTGGATCAGGCGCGTTTGGATTACCGGTACTGCGCATGCTTGCCGACGCTGGGCGTGTGGCGCTCGTGGTGAGCCAGCCCGATCGCATTGCGGGGCGTGGCAAGCAACTCACACCGACGCCGGTGAGCGAGTTTGCACTGAGTCGACACTTGCCGCTTATCCGCCCGGAAGATTGCAACACACAGAGCGAGTCGGAGCTCATTCGAACCGCTGCCGCAGCTGCCGCCGATCGCGCGAACCGCGATGGTCGCGCGCAGCCGGGACCAGTGTTTGTAGTGATTGCGTTTGGACAGAAGATGTCGCCGGAGCTTCTCTCGGATGTCTTTAGTATCAACCTCCACGGATCGCTCTTGCCGCGTTGGCGTGGAGCGGCGCCGATTCAGAGAGCGTTGATGGAAGGCGACCCGGTTGCCGGTGTCAGCGTCATTGCACTTGCAGAACGCATGGATGCGGGCGCGGTGTACGCGGAAGAACCAATGGCAATCGGCGCTTCGCAGACGTCTGGCGAACTGCATGATGCGCTCTCGGAATTGGGCCCCGATGTGGTGGCGAGCGTTCTGCACATGTGGCGTCATGGAGATGTGCGCGCGCGCTCGCAAGACGAAACGCAAGCAACGCGCGCCCGCAAACTCTCCAAGTCTGACGCGTGGGTTGATCTGTCGATGGACGCACAGCGCGTGCGCGCGCGCATTAATGGCTTGAATCCGTGGCCCGGATGCGCCATGCAGATTGACGGAGTGCCGATGCAGGTTCGACGTTGTGAAGTAGTGGCGTCTGTGGAGGGTGCACCCGCTGGCACACTCTCTCCTGATGGAATACTCATCTGCGGTACAGGTGCAATTCGAATACTTGAAGTCCAGGCTGCTGGCGGTCGCACCATGCCGTTCAGCGCGTGGGCGCACGGGGCGCGACTTCTCAGTTCCGTGTCCGTGACGAGTGCCGCTCCGGCGGCGGAATCATGAACCGCGTGACGCAGGAACTCTCCACCGAACTTCTTGATTTCCCGTTCGATGAGCGGTGCGTTGCTACGGAACCAGCGCATCCGCGCGACGCCGCGCGGCTCATGGTGATCAACCGCAACGCTGGCACTGTTGAGCATGCGTACGTGCGCGACTTGCCGCGCTGGATCGGCGCCGGTGACGCACTCGTTGTGAATCAAACGTCGGTTCTACGCGCGCGACTTTGCATGGACGGAACGGAAGGACTGCTTCTTGAGCCATGTTCAGACGGCACGTGGCGCATGTTGATTCGACGAGCGAAGCGGTACGGAGCGGGAGCCGTGCTTCCACTCGTGACGCCGCACGGCACAGATTCCGGTGATTCCATCGAACTCGTAGCGCGTGATGCCGAAGCGTGGCGCGTGCGGATCGTTGCAGGCCAAGCGGGTGGCGGGGCGGATGATGTGATCGAACGCTCGGGCTGGACGCCGCTCCCTCCGTACATATTGAAGTCCCGTACGACCCGCGGCGAGCAGGGCGATGACGACGCCGATCGCGCGGAGTACGAGACGGTGTACGCGGATGTCACCGCGCGCGGCTCGGTTGCTGCACCCACTGCGGGACTGCACTTCACGGACGCATTGCTTGCGCAGTTGCGCGCGAAGGGGCTTCGGCAAGAGAGCATCACGCTTCATGTGGGCGCGGGAACATTCAAGCCGATCGATTCCGCGAAGCTCTCCGAACACCCGATGCATGCTGAGCGAATGATGGTTCCCGCGGCAACGATGACGATGCTTGCGGAACGACCGCGGCCGCGGATTGTGGCGGTCGGTACAACGAGCGTGCGCGCATTGGAAAGCCTGCCCGCGGACGCACCCGCGAACGGCTGGTCAGGCAGTACGTCAATCCTCATCGCACCCGGTCACCAGTTCCGAAACGTAGATGCCATGCTTACGAATTTCCATTTGCCACGCAGCACGCTGCTTGCGCTGGTGGGGGCGTTTGTTGGATTGGAGCGATTGAAAGAGCTCTATGCCACTGCACAACACGATGGCTATCGCTTCTACAGCTTTGGCGATGCCATGTTGATTGTGTGAATCGTGTCTATTCAGCGAACCGCGTATTCAAGGCTTACAACAGCGCGCATGGTCTTCTCGATGGTGCGGGTGTCGTACTCGCCGTAATCGCTTGAACCAGTGGTGCCGCGTTGAACAACTTGAATGACTCCCTGATTTGCGCTGATGAGTGCGCCCACTGAAGAGCCACTTCCTTGTGCAAGTGTTTCGGCGCGTCCCATTGCGCTGCGGGTTGCCTTTTCCAACAGATCAACTTTGTTGGATTCAAGACTCGACACCAAGTACGCGGGCTGCCCACTCGAAACATCGACGCCGTCCTTGATCAGTTGCGTGACGCTGCGCGCTGCCTTGGCCACGTCGTCGACCTTGGCGCTCAACACTTCAACGGTTTGAGTCAGTTGATAGAGCTCAATCTTGTTGGTGTTGTTGCCCTTGGTGTCCTTGCCCATGATGTTGACTGCGGAGACAGCGCCGGCCTTTGCCTCGGTCTCCGTAAAATTGTTGGTGCGCATGAATTGCTGGAGGCGATCCATGTCTTTCGAGAGGCTCGCGTATGCCGCCTGTAGTGTGGCGCCTCGGCAGGTCACAGTGGTCACCCAGCACGCACTGTCGGCGCGAAGGTCAACGCTCGCCGATCCTTTCACTTTGATGCTGCTTGCGCTGCGGCTGGTGATGATGGCCTTCGCCACGCTCTGCGAGGCAAATGCGCCGCCGAGTGCCAGGGCGATCCCCAGCATGAACATTCCGAATCCGTTGGAAGTAATGAGCCGGGTTGACGACATTTCCCCGGCGCCCGATGGGTCGCGTTGAGACATTTCCACCTCCTGTGATGAACCGTCGTGACCCGCCCCCGGCATCGACCGGAATGCGAAGAACGTCGGTGCGGTCTCCGACCGCGTTCTATTCATCGGCGGGAAGCGACCGGCTCCTTCACAGGACGCTACGAGTACCGTGCCCGACCCATGGCACCTATCCCACACACCAAGCGGAACACTGGCCATGAACTCATGGACGAGGCTCATCCGGACCCCGCCCGGTTGGGGAACGAGTTTCGCTTTTTGGTGAAATTCAACGCCGCCACGGGGTCTGGCACTGCCATTGTGGACACCTTGGTGCGCCGGATGAGCCCAGCGCGCGGGCAGCAGGTCTCGGTGGTCGACTTTGGGGCAGGGGTCGGGGACATCGCGCGGTCGTTCATCGCGCGCGCGGGGCGGCGTGGCTGGGTGGCGCATTGCCTGGCCACGGATCGAAGTCCGCAGGTGGTGGAGATGGCTCGCAGCCATGGAGCGCTCGACGGGCTTTCGTTTGCAGTGGTGGATGTCCTGCAAGCTCCGGCGGTCCTTGGGGCGAAATCGTTCGATGCGGCGCATGCCTCGTTGATGCTTCACCACTTGCCCGACGAGGAAGTGGTGGGCGCTCTGAAGGCCATGTCCGCCGTGGCGCGCCATGCAGTGATCTGGAATGATCTGATCCATGACGGATTCGGCATCGCGGGTGCTTGGTTTGCCACGCTGACTTCGCCCGCGGAAACGAAGCGCGACGCCATGTTGAGCGTGAAGAATGGATTCAGTAAACGCCAGGCCGTGGAATTTGCCGAGGCAGCCGGCCTGCGTGACATTCGCGTGCGCCGGTGGCGCGGTCCACGCTTCCTGCTGACGGCGCGCCCAGCGGATTGAACGCCGAACGCTGAACGCGCTACGCTTAAAGTCATGGATATCAAGGATCTCAAGCGCGACGCACTGAAACTGGCAAACTGGATCACCGATCGTTCGATCGCCGGAATCTCGCCGCTGCAGAGTGCCGACGAACTTGCGGAGCGCTACCGGATTGACAACGGTTATTCATCCAACGACAAGCGCGTCGATGCGCTGATTCGCTGGGAAACATCAAAGAACTTCACCGCAGGATTCATCACCGGGCTTGGTGGGGTTATCACGCTTCCGATTTCCATTCCTGCATCGGTGGGTGCTTCGTGGCTCATTCAGGCGCGCATGGCTGCGGCGATTGCATCGATCTATGGACACGATCCGCGCTCTGACAAGGTGCGCACGGTGGTCTTGCTTTCGCTCGTTGGCGATGCCAGTGCTTCAAAGTTGCTCAAGAGCGCTGGGGTTGCCATGGGGCGGCACGCGGTCCTCAGCGCGGTCGAGCGTGTTGGCGGGCGCACCATGACGCAGATCAACCGCGAGGTGGGCGCTCAGCTCATCGCTAAGACCGGGGCGAAGGGCGCGCGCGGCGTTTCCAAGCTAGTCCCGATTGCGGGCGGGGTCATCAGCGGAGCCTTCGATGCGGCGTCCTGCCAAGTGGTGGGTCGATGCGCCAAGCGACTCTTTCGCGCGGAGTAAACGTGCCGATGAAGGGTAGATTGGTGCTCTGAATGCCGGCGTTTAGGCGTTCACCAATTTGCGGCTTCGCCTCATACGACCCTGCGGCTCAACGTTCACTGCAAAGGACTGCATATGAAACTCACGGTGCTCTTCTCTCGGCTCATGCCGCTCCCCGCTGACCTTCGCCGGTCTGCGCTCGAGATCGATTCAATTTCTGATGACTCGCGCACAGTGAAGCCAGGATGCCTCTTTGTGGCGCGCTCCGGTACTGCGTCCGATGGTCGTGCATTTGTTGCAGACGCTGTTGCGCGCGGCGCGGTGGCGGTGTTGCACACTGGGGTTGACCCATGTGCTGGTCACCCGGAGGCGGCGCAGGTTGTGCGCATTGCGATGCCGGAAGGAACAGACCTCGTGCGCTTCGCGGGCATCTTGGCAGATCGACTTGAAGGCTCGCCGAGTGAGTGGTTGAAACTCATTGGTATCACCGGCACCAACGGTAAGACCACCATGGCGTACTTGGTGCAACAGTTTGTGCGCGCGGCGGGTTCGCCGTGCGGGCTGATCGGCACGGTGGCGATTGATGATGGTGCCGAGTCAACGCGCGCAAGTCTCACCACGCCGGGGCCGATTGAATTGGCGCATGCACTTGGACGCATGGTGCGCAACGGATGCAGCGCCTGCGCGATGGAGGTTTCCAGTCACGCACTCGATCAAGGGCGCGCGGATGCGCTGCGCTTTCAGACTGCAATTTTCAGCAATTTGACCGGCGATCACCTTGATTATCACAAGACGATGGAGTCCTACGCGGCTGCAAAGCGACAACTGTTTCGGATGTTGACGGCAACCGGCACAGCGATTGTGAATGTGGATGATCCATGGAGCGCAGTGATGCTTGAAGAGTGTGCAGCCAAAGTGTTGCGCTGCAGCGTGCGTACCGAGGGCGCGACTACAGGCAGCTTGCCGGAATGCACAGCCACCATTCACAGCGCGCAACTTGGTTGGCAGGACGCAACATTCGCGGGGCCGTGGGGCAGCATGCGCGTGCGGCTTCCGATTGTTGGCAGGCACAATGCAATGAACGCGTTGCAGGCCGCAGCCGCAGCATGGTCGATCGGCGTGCCCGCGCATGTGATCGAACAAACGCTCGCTTCGTGCGCGGCTCCTCCGGGGCGACTCGAGCCAGTGACTCGTCCGACCGATCCATTTGCGGTGCTTGTCGACTACGCGCACACAGACGATGCGCTCCTGAATGTTCTGACCGCGCTGCGTCCGCTTGTTGGACCGGGCGGTCGGCTAGTGACCGTCTTTGGTTGTGGCGGCGACCGCGACCGCACCAAGCGTCCGCGCATGATGCGGGTGGCGTGTGCGCATTCCGACCGGGTGATCGTGACGAGCGACAACCCGCGTACTGAGAACCCCGATGCGATCATCGATGAAGTGCTCACTGGTCAGCCAACCGCCGCTTCCGGGGCCGCGACCGCAACAACCAAGCCTGCCCCAGAGGTGATTCGCCAAGTGGACCGCGCTCAGGCCATTGCGCTTGCCGTGGCCGACGCTCGCCCGGGTGACATTGTTCTGATTGCCGGCAAGGGCCACGAGGATTACCAAATCATCGGCACTCAGACTCGGCCGTTTGACGACCGCATTGAGGCGCGCTCGGCGCTCGGTCGTGGCGCGGCAGGTTCCCCGCGGGAACTGGTGCGCGGGTGAGTCAGCCAGCGTCGCGCGCTTGGCAGTGGGCGGGCAACGCGGCATTCATTGCGGTCATCATTCTCTGCGCACTCTTCGCTCCCGCGTTCGCGCGTTATGGAGTTCAGGGCGGTTGGGCGGCAAGCACGGCGCGCGTTGCAGAGTTTGCGCGCACAGGAAGCTGGCAAGCCGCATCGCGTGCTGAGGCAATGGAAGCAGCGCGGGTTCGGATGCCGGAGGTGGCTGCGTTCCTTGCACAGGATCACCACTTGGAATTGCCAGCGCCGCGTGCTGACATCGCGCACTTTGCGTGGAAGGACAATCGTCCGCAGATTGTGCGGATCAAAGGTACGGACTACCGCGACCCGGCACGTGATGTTCTGGAGATTTCCTGTACCGCGCCGGTTGATCGCGACGCGATCGCCGCGGTGGAGGCGCACTTTGGTTGGCCATCAAAGATGCCAGCGCGTTCGTACTTTATTGGCGATGCCGCGGAGCCAGCGATGGAGCAGGCGTACCGCGACTCGCTTGCGGCGCATGGATGTTGCATGGCGCTTGATCCGCGCGCGGCGGATGGAAGATCCATGGTGGTTTCACCTGACTATGCGTGGCTTGTGAGCGTTTCTCGCCCGCTGTTGGCGCCGGTCGCCGCCAAGGTTGTTTCTGTGTTTCCTGCCTACGAAAGTAGACATTCGCAGCGACGCACGGTGGATGCTCTCACTAGTTTCGTGCAGCGCGCCGTTCCGTACGTCATCATTCCGGCGGCGCCTGATGGCAAGGAGCGTGCTGGTCTACGTACGCCCGGCGCCACGCTGCTCGCGGGTGGCGATTGTGATTCGAAGTGCGTGTTACTTGCAACGCTCATTCGGTCCATTGATCCGGCACTTCCGGTTGCGGTGGTGAACTTTCGTCGCGGCGGGCCGGGAGAGCAGGGGCACAGCATGCTCTTTGTGGGCGTGGACCCCGCGGCTGATGATGTCACCATGGAACTTGGCGGTCGGCGTATGGTGGCGGTCGAAACCACTGACGGCTGGGACATCGGCCGCGTTTCCCAGGACTTTGACCCATCAGCCATGCAGATGTTCGTCATGATTCCGTGATGTGACGGGCGGTCATGATTGAGCGTCCTGAAAGACATAGCCCCCGGCGCAATGCGCCAGGGGCCAGTGTTCAGTCATTGCGGCGCCCGTCAACGTCAGGGCGCCAGCGTCAGTCAGTTTGTGGCGCTGGTGCGCTTGCTGAAGATGCTGATGATGATCAGCAGAGCAATCAGACCAACAAAGCCACCGCTACCAAGCTGCGTCACGAAAGCCATCAGGTTGCCAGTGATCTTGCCAAAGTACGAGGTGCTCTCGGTACCGAAGATGATCTGAACCAAGACGCCGATGGCGATGAACAGCAACATGATGTCAACCAATTCACGTGCCCAGCCCTTAACGAGTTCGAAGCCCTTCATGCGTATCTCCTATATCGAGTAGCAATCGGGCGAACCGTTGTCGCCCCACCTTATTGGCATCGGGCGGTGGGTTTCCGGAACTTGAGAGATTATTTGGCGAAACTGAGCAGGACCGGCTCACAGACCCACTGAGCGCGCGAGCAGAATGCCCACGCACAGCGCACAGACCGCGGCCAGAACGCGTTGCAGGTGACGGTGGAAATGGTTCATGGAACCCTCGAAACAATGAGGTTTACGCGCGGGGGTGCTGGAACAACCTGCTCGTGCCAGCGCGTCACTTTCATTGTTGGAGACGAGTGGCAGCGGGGCAAGTGAATGGCGGAGAATTCCCCGC
>CANJHD010000081.1 GCA_947474065.1 Planctomycetaceae bacterium | reverse complement strand
GCAACAGGCACTGACGGGAGCGCGTGCCGCTGATCCAGCGCTCAAGGATTCCTTTGCTGCTGCAATGAAGCGGACTGCCGCGGTACGCGGTCGTGGACCCATCATGCCGTATCTGGGAACCGGGCTTGGAAACGGGCCGCTGGTGGAGCTGCTTGATGGCAGTGTGAAGTGGGACATGCTGAATGGCATTGGCGTGCACATGTTTGGTCACGGCGATCCGCGCATGACTGCTGCTGCATTGCGTGCGGGACTTTCAGACCTGTGCATGCAGGGCAATCTCACAAGCAATCAGGACAGCGTTGCGTTCGGCGAGTTCCTTGTTGCAGAAGCCAAGCGCAACAGTCGCATGGAGCACTGCTTTGTCAGTAATTCGGGTTGCATGGTGAACGAGGCCGCGCTCAAGGTGTGCATGCAGAAGACGGGCGGCGCGCCGCGCATCATTGCGTTCCAAGATTGCTTTATGGGGCGCTCGATCACTATGAGTCAGATTGGCGACACTGCGGCGTATCGACAGGGTTTACCGCTCTCAACGCTAGTGGATTACATGCCATTCTATGACCCACTCATGGGCGCGCGATCTACGGAGATGGCGGTGTGGCATTTGAAGCAATACATCCACCGTTATCCGGGGCAGCATGCGTGCTTCGTGATGGAATTGGTGCAGGGTGAGGGTGGCTTCAATGTTGCGCCGCGTGAGTTCCTGTTGGCATTGATGGAGACGTGCAAGGCCGCAGGAATTCCAGTGTGGGATGACGAAGTGCAGAGCTTTGGTCGCACGGAAAGCATGTTCTGCTACGAGCAACTTGGACTTGGCGAATACATTGATGTGGTGACGATTGGCAAGATGAGTCAGGCGTGCGCGTGCCTCTTTGCGCCTGAGATGAACCCCAAACCCGGACTATTGAGCGGAACGTTCACGGCCAGTACATCGGCGTTGCAAGTTGGAATGGAAGCGTTGCGGATCATGCGCGATGGTGGCTACTACGGAGCGGACGGTCGCAACGCGAAGTTGCACGCGGCGTTCCGGACGCATGCTGCCAAACTCGTGGCGCGACATCCGGAGTGGTTCACGCCCGTGGCGGATGCATTCGGGCGCACCAGTACGGAGTACATGGGTGGCACGGGCGGGATGTGCCGCTTGACGCCGTTTGGTGGGGACAAGGATCGAATCATGAAGCTCTTGCACGCGATGTTTGAAGACGGCGTCATGGCCTTCTACTGCGGACATGGCCCGTACCACGTGCGGATGCTGCCGCCCGTGGGCGTAATGACTCCGGAGCAGTGGGGGCCAGTATTTGAGGTTCTCGAGCGCTCTATGGCGCGCACGGCGTGACATTCTCGGACATCGAAACAGGCTCCGGAAGGGCCTCAATTGTGCCGATAGTGGAGTTCTGATGTTCGTGATTCGCCAAGCCATGCCCGATGATGTGCCGACGCTCCTGAAACTGGCGCGGATGGTGCATTTCATCAACCTGCCTGCCGACAAAGACATCATTACCTCCAAGGTCAGCCGTAGTCGGCGCAGCTTTGCTGGTGAGGTTACGGACGATCGGCAACGACAATTTATGTTTGTGTTGGAAGACAGCGAGACCGGCGCCGTGATTGGCACGAGTTCGTTGATCTGTCGCATTGGCTGGGAAGGCTGGCCGCAGATTTTCTTGCAGGTGCGGCGTCGCGAACATTTCAGCCGCGATCTGAACACTGGCGCAGTGCATATGACTATTCAAGTCATGACTGATGAAACTGGGCCGAGTGAACTTGGTGGATTGATTCTTGCGCCGGGTTACCGTGGTCATCGCGAAAAACTGGGATCACTGCTTTCGCTGGTGCGCTTCCACTTTGTTGGATTGCATCGCACCATGTTCCAGGATCGCATTCTGGCTGAATTGATGGGGCCACTGACTCCGGACAGCCAGACGTTGTTCTGGGAGTTCTTTGGTCGGCGCTTCATCAACTTGAGTTACACCGAGGCTGACGCGTTCTGTCAGCACAGTAAAGAATTCATGACGAGCCTCCTTCCGAAGGAGGAGATCTATGCGAGCACATTGCCGCCCGAGGCGCGCAACCTGATTGGGAAGGTTGGCGAGGAAACTCGACCGGCTCGTTCTATGCTTGAAAAACAGGGATTTGCGTACCACGACCGGTGCGATCCGTTTGACGGCGGGCCGTATTTGGAAGCGGCGGTCGACAAGATCCCGCTGGTGGCGGCAACTTCGCAGGTAACTCTGATTGCTGGTGAAGAGCGACTTGATCGCATGGGGTTTGTGAGTTGTGCTGCGAATCGCGGACTTGGATTCCGCGCGACGCGGGCTGCTTATGCGATCGACGGCAAACACATTCGGCTGGCAAAGTCGGCGTCGGATGCGATCGGCGCAGTCGTTGGCGATGTGATTGGCGTGACCGCGCTTGAGCAAGGTGCATGACCGGAGCGAATGACATTGTTTCCTTTGATCCGGCGCGTCCGTCCGTAGAGGTTGGGCGCGTTCGTGTTGATGCTGGAGCAGTGGATGCGGCGGTGATTGCGGCGCGTGCGGCGTTTCCTGCGTGGAGCGGACGGAGACCGGATGATCGCGCCGACGTGCTCCGTTCTTGGGCGGCGGTCACGGTTCGTCACGCAGAGCGCATTGCAGCGCTTCTGACGCGCGAGACTGGTAAGACGATTGCTGAGGCGCGGCAAGAAGCGGCACTCCTTGCAGACAAAGTCGCGGTGACTCTTGAGGAGCGCGTGCGTGCACGCATTGCGGGCTATCAGATTCCTGCAACGGCAACGCGTTCGAATGACTGTTCGTACCGACCATTTGGGGTGATGGCTGTGATTGGGCCGTTCAATTTTCCGGCGCACTTGCCGAATGGGCACTGGGTGCCCGCGCTTTACGCGGGAAATACTGTGATATTTAAGCCAAGCGAGAAGACTCCAGCAGTCGGCGCGCTGATGGCTGAGTTGATGGATGAAGCGGGCGTGCCTCGCGGTGTATTCAACATGGTGCAAGGTCGCGGCGACGCGGCTGCGGCGCTTGTGGCTCACGCTGATGTGGAGGGGGTGCTCTTCACGGGCAGTTGGCCAGTTGGTCGACGCATCATGGAAGCGAATCTTGATCGCCCGGGGCGCATGGTTGCGCTTGAGATGGGCGGCAGTAATGCGGCGATTGTGATGGACGATGCGGATCTGCGCCAGGCAGTCATTGAGTGCGTGCGCTGCGCGTTCATCAGTACCGGGCAGCGCTGCACATGTACTCGTCGGATCATTGTTCATCAGGCGATCGCGGATCGATTTATCACGGCGTTTGTTGAATGCGTACGGACGCTCACGGTTGCGCCGGGCGATGCGGAGCCGGCGCCGTTCATGGGTCCACTTGTCAGTCGCGAGGCGCGCGATGCAACGATTGCGTTTCAGAATGAGTGCAGCGCGCGCGGCGAGCGTGTGCTTCTTGCTGCGCGGGCTTTCGGAACTGGAAGTGCTGTTGACGACACAAAGCAAGGCGAGCCGAGCGAAGGCTGGTTCGCAACGCCAGGCGTATTGTTGGCTCCGCGCTTTGAGCGGGCAACTGACCGCGAAGTGTTCGGTCCGGTGGTGCGCATTGCTGTGGCGAGTGACTTGAATGACGCGATTTCTCAAGCAAACACCACGGACTTTGGCCTGGCCGCGAGCGTGTTTACGCAGCAACCAGCGGTTATCCGTGCAGCCATGGATCGTCTACGCGCGGGATGCATCAATATCAATTGCGGCACTGCCGGCGCGAGCGGGAAACTTCCATTTGGTGGACTCGGGCGGAGCGGTAATCTGCGACCAGCCGGCGCGGCCATGATCGATTCGTGTGCGTATCCGATCGCATCGATGATTGAACGCGGTGACGCTGTAACCATTCCCGCCGGATTGACTGCCCCCGATCGCGTGTGACTCGCGAACAAACTACATCCATGACGCACTCTGCAGCACCACACTACGCGATCATTGTTCCGGCATGGAATGAGGAGGCGATCATTGCGCAGACGGTTGGGCAACTGCGAACGATTGCTGACAATCTTGGGCGGCCATACGAGTTGCTAGTGGTTGATGATGCAAGCAGCGATCGCACCGCCGAGTTTGCAGTTGCCGCGGGAGCTCGCGTGGTGCGTGTTGAGAAGCGGCAGATTGCTGCGGTTCGCAATGCGGGCGGGCACGCCACTACGGCGCCGTATCTCATCTTTGTTGATGCAGACACGTGGCTTCCGGAAACTGTGTTGCGGCATGCATTGCTTGAACTCGATCGCGGCGCGGTGGGCGGCGGTTCGCGCGTTGCATTTGATGGTCGCGGCGGGGCGCTATCTGAGGCATTCTTTGAGGCTTTCAAGGTGCTTTGGTACGCACAGGAGTTGGCTGCTGGCTGCTTCATCTTCATGCGCCGCGATGCGTTCGATGCGCTCCGCGGGTTTGATGAACAGTGGTTTGCCGGCGAGGAATACTGGATGAGTAAGGCGCTGAAGGCGCGTGGGCGGTTTGCGTTCCTTCACGAGGAAGTGGTGAGCAGCGCCCGCAAGCAACGAGCCGGAACAGGTCCGCGCATGATGCTCACCCTGTTGGCATTGACGGTGTGGTTCGCGCTCGGTCGCCGCAAGCCGCTGCAGTCACGCAAGAAACTTGCGTTCTGGTACGACGGGAAGCGTGAAGGTAAGCCGATCGACTTGGGCTAAGCGAGCGAACGGTTCTTCTTACGAATCCTTGCGTCGGGAAGCCCACGCGGCAGCGAGTGCCACCAGCGCAGCAAAGAGTGCAACCGTGAGCGCGAAGGCACGGCCCGACATGCCTGACGTTGATGCGGGCTTGTCGGTGATCGATTCGCCGAACGCGGTGTCGGTGACCAGCACGGAAGTATCTGACGGATCAGCGATCGTGAGCGTCGTGCGCGGTGTCTTGCAGGTCTGTAATGCCGGGTCGCCGTAGAGAACGGCGGACAGTGCAAGCAATGCCCGGTCTTCCTTTGCGGTTGGCATCCAAGACATGAGGTCGCTTGATGCCCGCGCCCAGTAGGCGCGTCGCTCGCTTTCAATGACAAGACCAACGGGTGTCCCGTGCGCGAGCTGGCGCGGAATGTTCACCATCGACTCAAGCGCGGGTGACAGCGGTGACGCGCTGATGTCTGCGGTGAATCCTGCGATGGCAGCGGTTTGCTTCCGGGCCATGAGATCTGGAATGTCTGGGCTTTCAGGTCGTGCAAAGCTTGGCGTGAAAGCGACCAGTATCGATGCAGGCGCGCTGCTCGTCGCTGCTGGTCGAACGAGCAACCGAACGCCGCGCGCTGGACCGCCATCATTGAGAGCTGAATACGAAGGGCCGGCGGCTACCACGAGTGAAGCAACTGGATTCCCCGTGGTTCCTTGCCACGCGGGCATGAAATCGCGCGGCGAACGATCGCAGCTTCCGCCTTCGCCGAAGAGCAATGCATCCCATCCGGAGTCCTGCAGTTGTCTTCGTGCTGAGGCCATCGGCCACGCATACGCAGTTCCGCTTGCTCCGAGGACGGCGGTGCCGATGGCTGCTTGGCTGTTGCGATCGTGTTCAAGTGTGGCTTGTGCGGCCAGCGACACCATCTTGGTGTCATCAAATGGCAATCGTCCAACCGTGCGGAGCGCTGGTTCGCTGAGTGCAGCTTGCCAGCCGGTGACTGGATCGACCGCTTTGCCAATTTCAAGATTCGTAGTCAGTAGCCAATCAGTAGCGATTGGTTGCTTGACGCCTGCGAAGTTCCATGGACCCATGGAGATGAATTCAGGCGAACCAATTACTAGCACTTGGTCGGTTGTTGCGCTGGCGGACGCCGTTGCGCCCGCTGGCGCTTTTGCGAACCGTGCGCGCACAACTGCCAGCCGCGACTCTGCAGTTCCTTCCGCTGGGTCAAACTCGATCACCTCAACAGTGAATCGCGTGGCGCGTGCAGCGATCAGCGCCTTCACCTCGGGCAATTCGCGAACGCCCTTCGGCGCCACCAATGTCCAGCGCGTTGGCATGGACGTGCGCGTCAACTCCGCGCACGGCGCCACCGATGCGCAGCCAGTCAGAAGGGCAACCGGTGCGGCAATACCCGCAATTGCCAGAAATTGAGCGTTTCGACGCAACAATCAGGAATCCGTCCCGATGTGCGCGTCGAGCCATGCTGGAACAGCGTCGATGGCAAGTTTCTCTTGCTGCTGCGTATCGCGATGGCGCACGGTGACGGTTTGTGCCGTCAGCGATTCGCTGTCGATCGTGATGCAGAACGGAGTTCCTGCTTCGTCCATGCGCGCGTAACGCTTGCCGATCGATTGCTTCTCATCAAACTCCACCACGTGCTTCTTGCGCAACGTGCGGAACAGTTTCTCGCCGATCTCCGGCATGCCGTCCTTGTTGACCAGCGGGAAGATGCCCGCCTTCACCGGGGCCATGCGCGGATTGAACTTCATGAACACGCCACTTGGGCGGCTTGGATCCGGCGTGTACGCCTCGCACAGCAGGGCGAGCGTTCCGCGGTCAGCACCGGCCGACGGCTCAATGACGTGCGGGAAGTAGCGCTCGTTGCGCGCTTGGTCAAAGTGCTTCGCTTTGTCATTCTTGCCGCTGGCAGTGGCGTGCGCACGCAAGTCGAAATCGGATCGATGCGCAACGCCTTCCAACTCGCCGTAGCCGGGAGCGGTGAACGGGAATCGGTATTCGATGTCGCTGGTACCGGCGCCTTCCTTTGCATAGTGGGCCAGTTCATCGCGGTCATGCTCGCGCAGTTGCAAGTTGGCACTGGTGAGGCCAATCGACTGCCACCAGCTGAAGCGCCAGTCGCGCCACCATGCGTACCACGTGGCGGCCTCGCTTGGATGAATGAAGAACTCAATCTCCATTTGTTCAAATTCCCGGCTTCGGAACGTGAAATTGCGCGGCGTCACTTCGTTGCGGAATGCCTTGCCAATCTGCGCAATACCGAACGGAATCTTCACTCGCGTGGAGTCCATGACATTCTGGAAGTTGACAAAGATGCCTTGCGCAGTTTCCGGGCGGAGATAGGAATAGTTTCCTGGATCCTCAACCGCACCAACAAGCGTCTTGAACATCAAGTTGAACTGCCGCGGCTCAGTGAGCGTTCCGACTTCGGTGGCATCGGGACCAACGATGCGGGCGCGCTCGTCGGCGGGCACAGTTGGGTACGGACGCACAATGTGTCGCGCTGCGTCAAGCGCGTCGCGCTTCTCGTACTTGCAGATTCCCTTGATTGCCTTGGCGCGACCAGCGTCATCGCCTTCAACGAATGCCCAGAGCCGCGCTCCGGCTTCAACGGCGCCAAGGACCACCAAGTGATCCGCGCGATAGCGCTGCTTGGTCTCGCGGCAATCCACCATCGGGTCACTGAATCCACCAACGTGGCCGGATGCTTCCCACACCTTGGGGTTCATGATGATGGTGCAGTCAAGGCCAACGACATCGATGGGCTCGCCGTGCGGTCCGATCAGTTCGCGCTGCACAACGTCTTGCCACCATGCGTTCTTGAGGTTGCGCTTCAATTCCGTCCCGAGCGGGCCGTAATCCCAGAAGCCATTGATGCCGCCGTAGATTTCACTTGACTGGAACACGAAGCCGCGGCGCCGGCACAGAGCAACAATCTGCTCCATGGTCTTGGCAGGAACTTCGGGCGCGGGGGAATTGGCAGCGGGGGAGTCAGACATGGGGCGGCCATTGTAGGAAATGCACGCCTTGTCCGGACTACCATCGCCGAACTATGGCAGCACGAAAGACCACCAAAAAGCGCGCGGCTCCGGCTCGCGAACGACGCCGCCCCATCACTCCTGAGGATTTACTGTGCCTTGTCGGTGTCGGCGACACACAGATGTCCCCCGATGGTCGCAGCGTGCTGTTTCAGCGCAAGGTGGTCAGCGCGCGCAATTCCTATGAGACTTCGGTCTGGATTGCCGACGCGGAGGCAAAGCATGCGCCGCGCGCCATCACCAAGGGGCCGAAAGATGCGCTCGCGCGTTGGAGTCCGGATGGAACAAAGATTGCGTTCATTCGCAACGACGCTGCGCTGGCGCCGCGCATCATGATTGTTGCAAGCAAGGGCGGCACCGCGCGTGAACTGGTGGCGATGCCGCACGGAACGGTTCGCGATCTTGCGTGGAGCCCCTGTGGACGACGGCTCGCCTTTGGATTCCGACCCACTGCCTACGAGTGGACCGCCGAAGCAAAGAAGGAACGTGACGAGCACGGTCTCTCCACTCCGCCGCGCATTGTTGAAGACGCGTGCTATCGCCTCGATGGCGACGGATACTTTTGCTCCGAGCGCTTTGCGCTGCATGTATTGGATCTTGACCGCGGCAGTATCGAAGAAGTATTCGCCGACACGCTTGGTCTCTATTCATGGGACTGGGCGCCGGATGGAAGTGCGCTGGTAGTTGCCGGCAACATTGATCCGCGCGCTTCCTGGAATCCTTCCGAATCCGAACTGTTTCTGGTGAGTTTGGGCGCTGGTGGCAAGCATCGAACATCGCGCATCACCGGCATCCCCAAGGGTCCCAAGTCGCAACCGCGATGGAGTCCGGACGGTGTTCGCATCGCGTGGGCTGGCCGCACCGGCACTGACAGCATGTACGGCACCGCGAATGTAGAACTCTTTGTCCATGATTGCGCGGCGCGAACCACCACATGCCTCACCGCCAAGACCGACCTCTGTCTGATGGCATCCACATTGAGTGACGCGGGCGAGCCAGCATTTGAGCCGCAGATTCGATGGTTCCCTGATTCCACCGCCATCTTCTTCCGCGCGGGTTGGCACGGAAGCGGGCGAATCGCAAGTATCTCAGCGCATGGTGGGTCCGTTGCGTTCCACACGGAGCCCGGCGCGGAGTTCTCACTGGGAACCTTCAGTACGGACGGATGGCGACTCTCCTGCGTTCGTTCTGCGCCCATTGAACCCGGTGAAGTGCATGTGCTTGAAGTGGAGCGAAGCATCTTTGCCATGAAGCGCGTCACCACCTTCAATGATGCGCTGGCTGCATCGGTTGAGTTGGTCGAGCCGCAGGAGCGATGGATCACCGCAAGGGATGGTCACAAGGTGCAGTGCTGGACGATGCGTCCGCGTGGCGCCAAGGGTCGTTTGCCCGCGTTGCTTGAAGTGCACGGCGGTCCGCATGCGCAGTACGGGCTGACTTTCTTCCACGAATTTCAGTTGCTTTGCGCGCAAG
>CANJHD010000080.1 GCA_947474065.1 Planctomycetaceae bacterium | reverse complement strand
TTCCTCGCGTGCGCTGCCGCACTGACGACTGTTGCGTCGGTAGGTACTGCAAATGCCGGTGTGATTACGTGGAATGCCAACCTCGTCATCCCCAACAACATCGATGGTCAATACATCAACGTTGAGACTCAGTCCTACGGCACCGCCGCTGGTCTTGTCGCTGGTTGGGACCTCAACCCCTACGGAACGTCAACTACTGCCTTGAGCTGGTTCGCCGCAGCGGCGCCGAGCGGTTGCGTCATGGGTCTCGGTCAAACCGGGACCACTACTGCTGTAGCAAGCGTGGCATCAGGAACCGTTGTCAGTTCAGCTTCCACGTATGGCAACACCGCGTCGAGCGTCACCGCCGGCGGCTGGCAGCTCAATGCAGACAACTACTTCGGCTTCCGTTTCCTTGCGTCTGATGGATTGACCCACTACGGCTCCGGCATCATGACCATCGGTGCGACGATGGGCGTCCGCACGCTCAAATCGGTCTCCTGGGAGTCCGTTGCAGGAGTGGCGATCACTGCTGGCACAGGCGGACCGCCGCCGGCCTACGACCCGTGCGCATCGTTCAACCCAACGGTTTCGGTTGGTATCAGCAATGTTGGGATGAATTCGACAACCGCAACCAATCTTGCGCTCGGCTCGTGCGGGACTGCATACAAGGCAAATTACTTCAAGTTCGTTGCGCCAGTGGCTGGGGCGTATGCGTTCAGCGCGTGTGCTCAGAGCGGCGTCCGGTTCGCGATTCTCGACGGCTGCGCAGCAGGCTCCTCCGTACTCGCGTGCAGCGGATCGTGCAACGCTGCAATGAGCATGACCGCCGGTCAGACCGTCTATTGCGTTGCTGGCGGAGACTCGGCAGGCACCGTCCTGACGTCCCCGCTCAACATCGTTGTCGTCGCTCCGACACTACCAGCATGCGTCGGTGCCACGGTGGCAGTGTTTGGTGACAACTCGTTTGATGACACCGCCTCAACCACGCTGCAAGTAGTCCAGTCAGACGCGGCGAACACAACCTCTGCAAGCATCCAGAAGGCGACTTGGTTCAAGTTCACCGCTGGAGCCACTGGCGCGTACAGCATTAGTCTGTGCGGAGCGAGTGGTGACACCATGCTGGCGATCGGCCAAGTATGCCCGGTGTACGGCAGCACCTTCTCAACCATCGCATACAACGACGATAGTTGCCTGGTAGCGGGTAGCACAACAAGTTTCCTTGCGAGCTTCATCGATGCCACCAACGGTGGCGCAACGGGTACCTTCGCTGGCTTCCCGCTGACGCAGGATCTGGTGTTGGGTCAGACTTACTACATCGTTGCTGGCTCGTTCGGCCCAGGAACAAACATCACTGCCACTCTCAAGATTGATGGCCCAGCACAAGCTGGCTCATGCCTTGGTGACCTGAACCAGGACCACGTTGTCAACGGCGCCGACTTGGGTCTCCTGCTCGGCGCATGGGGCGTGTGCCCCGGCGGCACCCCCGGATGCCTCGGCGACCTAAACAACGACGGCGTTGTGAACGGCGCTGACCTTGGACTGCTGCTCGGCGCATGGGGCGCATGCCCCTGATAGACACCCGGCTCGCCGGTTGTCACTGATCTGATCCTTCCACCGACCGCATCCACAAGGTGCGGTCGGTGTGCTTTTTGGCAATGTGCGCGGCGTGACCTGCAATGCCATTATGCTCCGCCGATGACCATTGCACATGTTGCAAACCATTGCGTGACTGTCCACCCCGCCGCCACGGGAATGGGGCTCTTTGCCGCGAAAGTCACCGAGCCCGGGAGCGCGCTCGCGGAGCTCGACGGCACTATCAGTGCATCGCCAACGGTGTACAGCATTGAGATGGGTCCGAACCAACATTTGCACCCGCTACCGGATGTACTGCAAGCAAACGATCTCACCCGCTGCCGCTGGCGGTTTCTGAATCACAGTTGCGCACCGAACTGCTGGATCGACGGCCGCACGCTGCGCGCGTTGCGCCACATTGAAGCGAACGAGCAACTCACCTTCGATTACAACACCACTGAGTGGTCCATGGACGCGCCCTTTGCATGCGCGTGTGGCGCATGTAGCGGCGCAACGATCCGCGGCTACGCGCACCTGAGCAGTGCGGAACGCGCGCAACGCGAGCCGCATGTTGCAGCGCACCTGCGGACGCGTGCAGTGCATGGAAACGCTTGACGCAATCTTTCAGTCTGCACTCGCGGCTCACGGCGATCGCATAGCCATTGACATTCCGCCGCGCGGCGAGCGCGCGCGCATCTGCCTGACCTATCGAGATCTTGATGATCGCGCGGATGACATCGCGCGCGCGATCAATGCACTGCGGAGCCCACCGATTGATGGTTCGCAACCCATTGTTGTCATCATGCTGCCACGCGACTCGGCGGATGTGTACGCCGCACAATTGGCCGCATCGCGGCTGAATTGCGCGTTCTGCTGCGTGGACGAGGCATTTCCTGATTGGCACATCCGCTCGGTGATTGCTGACGCAAAGCCATGCGCCGTGATTTGTCATACAAACGGCGCCACTCGGCTGCGCGAGCTCGCCGGCGATCAACCACTTCTTGATGTGAATGCTGTTACTCGGCAAGGAGTGGCAACGCCGCCCGGCCAAACCGCGGCGAGCGCCTCCGGCGAATCATCGGAGCCAAACGTTGCACCCCGTGCGCACCACGCCGCGCTCGCCTACCTGATCTACACCAGCGGCACCACCGGCGCTCCGAAGGGCGTCATGATTGAGCACGCCAGCATTGCAAGTTTGGTGCGCTCTGATATGGCGCGGTTTGGTCTCGGACCTGGAGACCGCATCGCGCAGTGTTCGAGTAACGCTTATGACTCGAGCCTCGAAGAGACGTGGATGGCGCTCGCAGTTGGAGCGACGCTGGTTCCCGTGGATGACGAGCGGGTTCGATCCGGACCTGACCTTGTTCCCTGGATGCGCGCGGAGCGGATCAATGTCTTCTGTCCACCGCCAACGCTCTTGCGCGCGATGGGCGTCGAGCATCCACCGAGCGAGCTGCCCGACCTGCGACTTCTATACGTGGGCGGTGAAGCACTGCCGCAAGACCTCTCCGACTTGTGGAGCCAGCACATCTGGCTTGAGAATGGCTACGGACCAACCGAATGCACAGTGACGGTGGTGCGCGGTCGCATGCAACCGGGAGTGCCGGTCCACATTGGTACGGCGGTGGACGGCAACGAAGCGTTTGTTCTCAATGATGCAGGCGCGGTGGTTGAGCCCGGCACCGAGGGCGAACTATGGATGCGCGGCGTTGGCTTAGCGCGTGGGTACAGAAATCTGCACAAAACCACGGCAGAACGCTTCGTTGAGCATGCCACGCTTGGGCGCATCTACCGAACCGGTGATCGAGTGCGCGCACGCGTGGGAGGCGAACTTGAGTACCTCGGCCGCGCCGATGGGCAAGTAAAGCTGCGCGGCTACCGAGTGGAACTTCCGGCGATCGAAGCGTGCCTGATGCAACATCCGAGCGTTGCGCACGCTGCATGTGCGGTGGTCGGCGATGGTGCAAACGCAAAACTCGGCGCCTGCGTTGTGCTCGCAACTCAATCAGCACCGAACAGCGACGCGCTTACCAGCATGCTCAGTGCGTGGGTGCGCGAGCGCCTACCTATCTACATGGTGCCAGCACGCGCTCGCGCCGTGGATTCAATACCAACGCTCGTCAGCGGAAAGATTGATCGACGCGCAGTGGCCGCATTGCTGAACGATGAGTTCCAAGCCATTGATCCAAACATGACCGCGCACTGGGAAATCGTCTGCGCCGATCGCGCGCGACCGATCGAGGAGCGCGTGTGCGCTGCATTTGCAGCATCACTCGGCATGCGAGACATGCCTGCGCCAGACGCGAACTTCTTCACTGACCTCGGCGGCGATTCTCTGCGTGCCGTGGATTGTCTGCTTCGCTTGCGTCGCGGCTGCGCAGTGACAAGTGGAGTGCGTGACATCTATGCAGAACCAACTGCCACCGGGCTCGCGCGTGTCATCAATCGACAGGGTTTCGATGCACCAGCAGTTGCTGACAACACTCGAAATCCGCTTGCGGCACAGGCAAAAAACAACGCACCAAGCACCAGCAGCAAACCGACGGAACAACTCACCGCGTTGCTCGGATCCGTTGGCCAAGTTCTGATCGTTGCTCTTGGATTCGTCCCGTCAGGCTGCGCGGCATACCTGCTGTTGTTCCATGCACTGCCTGCGCTCGTCGCCGCTGTCGGCGCGGTACATGCTGTGTGGGTCACACCGCTTGCGCTCATGTTGCTCGCTGCGCTGTGGCTTCCCATCAGTGTGCTCATGACGCTTGTAACAAAGCGGCTTCTCATCAATCGCTACCAGGTTGGTCGAGTGCAGGCATGGAGTCCGCAGTTCGTTCGCGAGTGGGTGGTGGAACAAGTGTCGAGCAGTATTCCGTGGGGGCTCATTGAAGGCACGGAGTTAGTGAGTTGGACATACCGCGTACTCGGCGCGCGCATTGGCCGGCGCGTGCACATTCATCGCGGCGTCAACATGCGGCGCGGTGGATGGGATTTGATCGATATTGGTGACGGCGCAACCCTTGCGCAAGATGCTGTGCTGCTGACAAGCCACCTGCATCAGGGTGAGGTTGTTCACGACCGCGTGAGCGTCGGTGCTGGTGCACATGTCGGCATCCGAGCCACCATGCATCCCGGAACTTCGCTTGGGGTACGTGCGTCGATGGAACCCCTCAGCGTGTTACTTCCCGGAACGCATATTCCGCCGGGCGAACGTTGGTCCGGTGTTCCGGCGGCGCCAACTGACGCACAGGCCGAAGTCACCCCTCGTCTGCACGGCGGTTGGAATCCGTGGAAATACACGGCGATCTTCTTACTTGTGCGTGCAGCCCTTGCCCTCGCCGGACTGATCCCGCCGATTCTCTTGGCGCTACTCATCATCAACATCGACAGCGCTGCGGTGAGCAACTGGATTGCGCACCCTGCCATCACTTGGCACGTCACCGCGTTGGCTTCCGCGTGGAGCGCCGCCAGCGTCGTGCTGTGGCTGCTCTACGCCGCGCTCGCAATGCGCTTCACGCGCGCGATTCGCCCTGGATTTCATCCGCGCTACGGGTGGACATACTTCTGGATCTGGAATCGAACCGGCACCGTAGAAGCTGCAGGACGATGGATCAGTGGCACGCTGTTCTGGCCCATGTGGCTGCGCGCCGCAGGCATGCAGATTGGCCGCGGTAGCGAAGTGAGCACCATCATTGATGTGCTTCCGGAATCCGTATCACTTGGCCGTGATTCCTTCTTTGCTGATGGCGTGTATCTCTGCTGCCCATACGTGCATGATGGCATGGTGCATGTTGGGCACACCACGCTTGGCGATGAAACATTCCTTGGCAACCACTGCGTCATTCCAGCACAGAAGCGCTACCCCAACGGCATGTTCGTTGGAGTGAGCACGATCGCTCCTCATGACGCCGCGAAGGATCAAGGATGGTTTGGCGTTCCGCCGATGCTTCTCCACCGCAGAGAAGTGGTGGACGTTGACCGTCGTCTTACTCATGATCCAGGCTTCTGGCAACAAGTTTCTCGTTGGAGTTGGGAATCGGCGCGATGTCTCGTAGCGGCGCCGATGCTCATTTCGGGTATCGGTTGGATCGCCGCAGTCGAGACTGCGCATGAAGCATCGTCTGTGTGGTGGTGCGCCTTGGTGTGGGCTCCGCTTGCAAGTGCGGTTGCGTGGCTCGCCGTCATCGTCTTCGGCATTTCCGCGAAGTGGCTGCTGCTCGGGCGCGTGCGACCCGGTCAACATGGCCTATGGAGTTGCTGGTGCAGCCGATGGGATTACCTCTACGTGCTGTGGTGGTTCAGTGCGCGCGCCGCGCTGCTGCGCGTTGAGGGCACGCCAATTCTCAACATCGCGCTGCGCGCCACCGGCATGCACATCGGTCGCAATGTTCTGATCGGACCAGGCGCCACGCAGATTGTGGACCCAGACATGTTGCACTTTGCGGACGGCGCTACCGTGGCTTGCCACTTTCAGGCGCACAGCTTTGAGGACCGGATTCTGAAGATTGACCGCGTGCATATCGGCGCTGGCGCAAATGCCGGCGAAAATGCGGTTGTCTTCTACGGTGCAACCATTGAGCCTGGCGGCACGCTTGAATCAGGGAGCGTCCTCATGAAGCGCGGCGTGGTGCCAGCCGGCACGGTGGCCATTGGCGCGCCGGTGGGGTGACTGCTCGAGTGACTGAAGGGGCGACTGCCGGGATGACTGCCGGGCCAGCCAATCCCTCTCCACTCCGTGAATCAAAGTAAGAAATCGCGCCAAATTCATAGTGCGCCGAAATCATTTTCCCGGAATCTGCCCGGGAAATCACGCGCGGCTATAATCGCGAACCCATTCTTCGGCTGAATTTGAAAGGACGCTTCGCGTGACTCGCTCGCCAATTCCACTTCCCCAAGTTCGCGGATTTCTCCAAACACAGAGAACTGATTACTGGTGGGTGACGCCCATTCTGGTGGTGCTCGGTCTCGGCGGATTCATTGTGTATTCCACCTGGGCTGCATTCCAAGGATGCAACTATTTCATTGGCGGCGTCGACCAACCCGGCGTGCAGCGACTGCTCTCGCCCTTCTACTCGCCAGTGATTTGGGACCCGCATGGCATTCATTCCGGACATGCATGGCTCGGCGAACTTCCCGCCTGGTGGCCAGCGTGGATGATCTTCTCACCAGCCTTGTTGATTCTGCCCTTCCCGGGCGGCTTCCGCTTCACTTGCTACTACTACCGCGGCGCGTACTACAAGGCGTTCTGGGGTGATCCAGTCAGCTGTGCGGTCGGTGAGCCTGGTTTCCGCGGCGACAACTATCGCGGCGAGCAGAAGTTCCCGCTCATCATGCAGAACATTCACCGCTACTTCTTGTATGCCGCGGTGGTGTTCATCGGCCTGCTTGCATGGGATGCCATTGCCAGCCTGCAGCACTACAACGCGGACGGCACTCGCTCATTCGGCCTGAGTGTCGGCTCGCTGGTGCTGATCATGAATCCAATCTTCTTGGGCATGTACACCTTCGGATGTCACTGCATGCGCCACTTTGTGGGCGGCAAGAATGACTGCCTGTCGTGCAGCATGGATGGCGGCAACGCATACCGCAAAGTCACCTGGCTCAATCAGCGCCATATGTTGTTCGCGTGGATCAGCTTGTTCGGGGTGGCATTCACCGATATCTACGTGCGATTGTGCGCAAACGGAACATGGACTGACTGGAGGATTCTGTGAGTTTCACTGATCAATACATCGTGCACGAACATGACGTGCTTGTCATCGGCGCAGGCGGCGCGGGTTTGCGCGCAGCGATCGAGGCATCTGCTGCGGGCGTCAAGGTTGGCGTGATTTGCAAGTCACTCCTTGGCAAGGCGCACACCGTCATGGCCGAGGGCGGCATGGCTGCGGCCATGGGCAATGTTGATGACCGCGACAACTGGGAAGTTCACTTCGCAGACACCATGCGCGGCGGCCAGTACCTGAACAACCCGATCATGGTTGAACACCATGCCAAGGAATCTCCAGCGCGCGTTCTTGAGCTTGAGTCGTGGGGCGCAGTCTTTGACCGCACCAAGGAAGGCAAGATCCTGCAGCGCAACTTCGGTGGCCATCGCTATCCGCGCCTTGCGCACGTTGGTGACCGAACCGGACTCGAACTGATTCGCACACTGCAAGATCACGGCATTCACCAGGGCATGGAAGTGTTCATGGAGATGACGGTGGTTTCGCTTCTCACCACGGGTGGGCGCATTTCTGGCGTGCTTGGATATGACCGCGAACGCGGTCGCATGCATGTTTGGAAGGCAAAGGCAGTCATCTTGGCTACTGGCGGCATTGGCAAGTCATTCCGAATCACCAGTAACAGCTGGGAAGGAACGGGCGACGGCCACGCGCTTGCCTATGAGGCAGGCGCCGAACTCATGGACATGGAGTTTGTGCAGTTCCACCCGACTGGTATGGTCTGGCCACCAAGCGTGCGCGGCATCCTGGTCACGGAAGGCGTGCGTGGCGAAGGCGGCGTCTTGCGCAACAGCGAAGGCAAGCGCTTCATGTTTGACGATGTTCCTGAGGCTTACCGCAACCAAGTGGCGGCGGATGAAGAAGAGGGCTGGCGCTACGTGTGCGGCGACAAGCACGCGAATCGTCCACCGGAACTCCTGACCCGCGACCACGTTGCGCGCTGCATCAACCGAGAAATCAAGGCCGGCCGCGGATCACCGCACGGCGGCGTTTACTTGGACATCGGTTGGATCAAGGAGAAACTACCGAACGCAGCGGCGCACATTCAGCGCAAGCTGCCAAGCATGTACCACCAGTTCAAGCAACTTGCTGGTGTTGACATCACATCCGAAGCCATGGAAGTGGGACCGACCACGCACTATGTGATGGGTGGCGTGGCTGTTGATGGTCACACACAGATGTCGTGCGTTCCGGGGCTGTTTGCCGCGGGCGAAGTCACTGCTGGTCTGCACGGCGCCAACCGTCTCGGCGGCAATTCACTCTCGGACTTGATCGTGTTCGGCAAACTGGCTGGCGAACACGCTGCCAAGTTTGTGAAGGAACACGGCGCAGTCGAAGTGGATCAGGCGCAGGTTGAGGCACACACGCGCGCCATCATGGCTCCATTTGATCGCCCCAACGGCGAGAACCCCTATGCCATTCAGCAGGACCTGCAGAACACCATGCAGGACTTGGTTGGCATTGTGCGTATCCAGAGCGAAATGGAATTGGCGCTCAACAAGATCGCTGAATACAAGGCGCGCATGAAGAATGTGGGCGTCATTGGACACCGCGAATACAACCCAGGCTGGCACACGGCGATTGACTTGCCGTGCATGCTCACGGTTTCCGAGTCCATCACTCGCAGCGCACTTGACCGCAAGGAAAGCCGCGGCGCACAGTTCCGTGATGACTACCCGGAGAAGAGCGCGGAGTGCGCGACATTCAATCTGGTTGCCAAGAAAGCGCCGGATGGTTCCATGCAAGTAACGCGCCGCCCGGTCGTACAGATGCGCGATGACCTGAAGGCTGTCATCGAGAAGATGAAGTAAGGATCACACATGTCTACAGAAACAGCAATACTCACCGAAGCCATCACCACGCCGAAGCCGCCCGCCGATCACGCTCGCACGGTGCACTTCCGCATCTGGCGCGGGGATAAGGAAGCCGGTGCTTTCGTTGAGTACACCGTGAATGTCACCGAGGGCATGGTGCTCCTTGACTGCGTGCATCGCATTCAGGCGGAGCAGGCGTCGGACCTGGCGTGCCGCTGGAACTGCAAGGCCGGCAAGTGCGGCTCGTGCTCTGCGGAAATCAACGGCAAACCAAGCCTGATG
>CANJHD010000079.1 GCA_947474065.1 Planctomycetaceae bacterium | reverse complement strand
GGCCCGCCGCCGGTGATGGCCGTGCGGCTCCTCATGGGTGGCAAGGATCACAGCGGTGGTCCGATCGCACAGGGTGACGTCTTGAAACTGACGAAGTGCACGGACGGCACTGCCACCGATGGCGAAGACTTCAAGGTTTCCCTCGCTTCCAAGTCCGGCGATGGATACGAGTGGCAATGCCGTACTCCCAACGATGCGTATCTGTTGGTGGATGCATCCTTTGACATCGAGCCAGACGGCAAGCTAGCGGCTGGCACGGATATGCAAACCATTTACCACCTGCACGCACGCAAGGTCGGCAAGACCAAGATTGAATTTGCTCAGGTGAGCGTCACCGACAAGAACATTGCGGCGAAGCAGGTCATCACCTTAGAGGTTGAGGTCAAGCCAGGGGCCGCGGCGAAGAAGTAGCCCGCGCAGCGCGATCGACTACAGTTATTTGAATGGCCATGGACTCTCAGGATCCCGCGAATCAAACACCAGATCCTGGTCAGCCATCAGCAAGTGGAAGTTCCGACGACGTAACAATTAGCACGCGCCAAGAGCAAGCATCGCAGCCGGTAGCCAGCGGCGCGGTGCCCGTTTCAGCATCGCTGAACAGGTCCGATGAAATGACGCCCACGCCCACGTTCATTGGGCGCTACCGCGTGGAGCGGCTGCTCGGCGCTGGAACCTTTGGACGCGTCTACCTCGCTCATGATGATCAGTTGCAGCGGCAGGTGGCTATCAAGATTCCGCGCCTAGGTGATGCATTGAGTACTACGGTTCCGACCTCTGTCGGGCGTGGGGGCGTGGAAGCCTGACCCCTGATTACCGCGGATTTTTCAGTGGTTTTCGGGTCGCTCGGACACCGTAAGGGGCGCGCCTCGCTCGAATCACTCGTTGTTGCCCGGCGCTGTTACAGCTTCGTCTGCGAGGTGTGCGGATCAAGCTCTGCAGGAGATATAGCGGCAAACACCGCAGCCAGGGTCGGGTCGAAGTGTGTTCCCGCGCAGCGACCAATCTCCTCAAGCACTTCTTTGGTGGATCGCGCGGGGCGGTAGAGGCGCGAACTAGTCATTGCATCAAAGGCATCGGCGATGCCGACTACTCGACCGAGCAGGCTGATGTCCGATGCCGCGCGCTGGTTTGGATATCCACGGCCATCCCAGCGCTCGTGGTGATCAAGTACGCCTGGAAGGATCTCGCGGAGTTGCGGGATATCACGCAGGATCGACAGCCCCAACTCAGGATGCTTTTTGATGAGCGCGTACTCGTGCTCTTCCAACGCTGACGGCTTGCGCAGCACTTCCTCTGGCACTCCGATCTTTCCAATGTCATGCACTAAGCCGCACAAGCGCGCCTGGTCGGCGAACTTCACTCCGAGTCCTGCTCGCTCGGCCAGCATTGCCGCAATCCTGCTCACACGGTCACTGTGTCCGCGCGTATATGGATCTTTGCCATCGATCATTTCAATGAACGCCCGCACCATTCCTTTGAACATCTCCCGCTGCTCGGCGTCCATTCGTTCGTGGAGCTGAATTCGGGCCAAGTTTGAAAGCGCAAGACCCATGAAGTGGGCAATGACGCCAGCAAAGTTCACTACCTCGTGGAGGTTTGCGCTTGAAACAGCGCCGCGGCGGTCAAGGTAGAGCCAGCCGTGGAAGGCGTTTCCCGCCAGAACGGGAACGCAGGCAGCGTCCTGAATGTCCATGCGCATCACGCTCTCGCTCGCGAGCGTTGGTGTCTTGGTGCTGCCACGGTGATAGACAAATGCGCGGTCCATCGCATTGCGCAACATGGTTCGGCTGACCAAGATGGCGCCTGACTCATCACGGATACGCCCGACGCACGCTGGCGCATCGATGCGATCCTCAGTTGTTCCTTGCAACAAGAACGCAACATTCGAGAAACTCGTGGCGGCAACGAGTGAGCGCACCGCGGCCTCGGCGACGCCAGCCATATCCGGCGCGTTCGACATTATTTTAGTGGCGTTCAGCAGATGTACTAAGTAGTCAGCAGCAAGCGCAGAAGGGGCTTCAAGCGGGATGGACTCCGCGAGCATTCCGCCGTGGGTGATCTCTTCACCGAGGCGGATCGAATGCATGGTGGATGGCGAGTCGTCCGCATCTTCGAAGCGAAGCTTGAATGGACCAATTCCAATGATGTCGCGCAATCCGAGCCGAATTTCGGCACCGCGTTCAAGGAGAGTCCCGTTGAGCATGGTGCCAGAGCGGCTGTCGAGGTCGAGCAGCCGCAGGTAGCGCTCAGCGCCCGGCGCGGCGGTGCTCCACACGAGCGCGGCATGTTTGCGTCCAACCGTCGGCATCGTCAATCGAATCCCGCAGTCATCCGCCCGCCCGATGGTGGTCGTACCGTTTGGATCCACCGCGAACTCGCCGGTAGCGCCGGGCGGTCCGTCAATCATTCGGATTCGGTACGCAGTACTCATGCTCATGTCATACCCGCGAAGGGTCTTAGGCAAGCCGCCGAATTGCCTGATCGCTGCCAATACGCAGCCAATCGGGTCTAAATGACGGCATATGCACGTAAATAGAAGCCTCGACCGACCGCCTACTTGTCTTCCGGGTTGATGAACCGAAATGCGATCGCTGCCACGACGGCCGCGCCGAAGTTGCCCACCATGTAGATCCAGAGATTGGGCAACTTAGCCAGTCCCATGGATGTGATTCCGATCGCAACGGCAGGATTGAAGGCGCCTCCGGAAATGGATCCGAACGCGAATGCCATAGTCATGACGGTGAAGCCGATAGCGAGACCGTAGAAAGAATTGTTCGCCGTCGCTTTGGCGGTTGCTACGTTTAGCACCACATAGCAGAGCGCAAATGCTCCGATGAATTCAGCAATTAACGCGTGCGATGCGTTGAAACTGGCATCGGTGACAACTGGCGTCCCTCCCTTCAAGTGCAGCACAACGGCTGAAGCAGCGAAGGCGCCGAGCACCTGTGAAACGATGTAGCCCGGCACATCACGTGCGGCACAGCGACCACGAAGCCAGACGGCAATCGTCACGGCGGGGTTGTAGTGGCCACCTGAAACATGCCCGCCAGCAAATACCATGATCATTAGCGCTGAACCGATCGCAATCGGCGCGAAGTTCCCGGCTCCCGGACTAACCACTGTCATGCCAATCGTCAGCACGAATATGAACGTGCCGATGAATTCAACAAGGCATTTCTTCATTCGTCCATAGTAGTGCGGTCTCTTCGGCTGCGAGCGATTGGCCAGATGGGTTCGGTGTCGCTCAGCCTTCCAACAGCCACCAACGCTTGCGAGCGCGCACGCCGATGCGCAGCCCGAATCGTCGTTGCGTGATTTCAGAGATGAATTCTGCGGCTTCGATGGGATCATCGGTCACCTTCACGAGGCCGCGATCAGCCTTATCGATGGTTCCGTCTGGAATCATGCGTTTCTGAATGAAGTCATCCAATTCATCCCAGTATCCCTTACCCATGATGACCACCGGAAAGTCCGCGATCTTTCCGGTTTGCATGAGCGTGAGCGTTTCAAACAATTCATCCATCGTTCCGTAGCCACCCGGTAGCACTACGAATCCATACGAGTACTTGAGCAGCATCACCTTACGGATGAAGAAGTAGCGAAACTCCACGGTTTGATCGCACCACGCATTCGGCTTCTGTTCATTCGGTAGGGAGATATTGCATCCGATACTCGGTGCCCCCACATCGCGCGCGCCGCGATTCGCGGCTTCCATGATGCCGGGTCCGCCACCAGTCATGACGGTGAAGCCGCGCCGGCCAAGCTCCGCACCCACTTGTTGCGCCATGGCGTACCAGTGGTGGTCTTCGGGATAGCGCGCACTGCCGAACACCGTTACGCATGGACCAACAAAGTGCAACTTCCGAAATCCACGAATGAATTCCATGGCGATTCGAATGACTCGCCAGAGCTCCTCGAGCCGCGGTCGCGGACCAGCCAGCATTAATTGCTCGGGCGCGGCGTGTGGACCAACAGGAAATTCTTCTGGAGTCATTTCTTCAACGACTCCCAGCCAGCGATGATGGCTGACTCGCGCTCTGCTGATAGTCCCGGTTGACCCGCCTTCGCGCCCCACACATATTCGCCTGGGTGTTGCTTGGTCCACCAAGCGAGTGTGTCGCGCACGGTGTCTGCAAGTGGGCGGAATGTGCAGCCAGCGGCAATAGCACGTGCGCGGCTGATGTTGCCAGCGCCTGCAAATTGTGGATCTTCAGGCAGCCAGAGCGGCAGCCCCATCCACGGTGAAACCTTGGCAGTTTCAAGCAAGTACGTCTCATCGATCGGCACAAATTCCACCGACGCTGCGGTGCACGCCTTGCAGCCATCAACCATCTCATTGAATGTCAGCGGACCTGCTGGCCCCGTGACATTGAAAGTTCCTCCATGGCCATCGGCGATGCAGCGCACGCAGAATTCCGCGCAGTCGCGGACATCGACGAAGCTGATGAACGCCTTGCGTGGGTCTTTCGGATTCGGCACGACGACGCGTCCGCCGCGTGCGATCCGCACGGGCCAGTAGGTGAATCGATCTGTCGGATCACCAGGTCCGACGATCAGCCCGGGGCGAAGCACGGAGCATCGTTCGCCGAACGCACTGAGCGCCTCTTTCTCGCATGCGGCCTTGAGTGGTCCGTACGTCTCGTTGCTGAGGGTCTGTGATTCCGGATTCTCGATCGAGGCAAGAGCGTCGGTCTCGTCCGCGTTCGGCTTTGCCATAGAGGCATACACCGAAACCGTGGAGACAAATACATAGTGGCGCGCGGCCTTTGCAAGGAGCGTGGCTGAGGCACGCACATCTTGCGGTCGATAGCCAGAGGTATCGATCACTCCATCCCAGCGGCGTCCGGCGGCAATAGCTTTCTCGAGGGCCTTGAGGCCATCACCCTTTGCAGGGTCGCGATCGCCCTGGATCTTCTCAAGATCGGGGAACAGATCGGCGTGCGTCTTGCCGCGGTTGAAGAGGGTGAGCTTCCATCCGCGGCGTTGTGCAGCGTCGACTATTTCTGGACCAAGGAATGCCGTTCCGCCAAGGACGAGAAGTTCCATGGCGTCGATCGTATCGCTGAGCACGAGGGGCACCGGGAACGTCCAGCCCATGTTATATAGGCAAATTAGCGGTCCATTCGAAATTTCTTACCGAGCGTGATTCATTCACACGTGGAATCTCGCCTGTAGGGGCATAGGGAGACCAATACATCAGCCAAATCGCAGGGAGCGGTTTGAAAGATGCGGTCGAAGCAACGTCCGGTCCGTTTGACCTGACGCTAATAGACAGAGCGAGGATTTCCTCGCAGAAAAGGGAACAGGGATGACATTTCGTTCATTTACATTGATCGCGACCGTGGGACTGTTGACCGGGACTTCCATCGCAGGCGTCTCGACGACGGTCACCCTAGACACACTCAGCGAGTGGACTAAGTTCGCTAGCGAACCAGGGATGTTCCCGGCGACTTGGACCACATCAATCGCTTTTGAGAACTTTGCCGTTAAGCAACCGCTGACGCAGGGAACGATTTCGGGTGGCCTCGGATGGTCATCTTGGACCGCGTCCTCAAGCTTCGGATCTGTGACTGAGGGAAGTGGGCACATGTCGACTGCCAAGGCTGGTGCAGCGCTGCAGTTCAACTTCGGTAAAGCGAACACATCGCTCGGCGGGCTTCACGGTATCGGTGGGGACTTCGGTTTCATCGATCCGAATGGTGGCTACCAGCCCGGACGCATCGAGGTGATTCTCTCCAACGGGTTTACCGTCATCCAGGAGTTCACCGCGAAGTCGCCCTTCGCAGGATTCTGGATCATTGATCCGGATGTCACCATCTCCGGTCTGCGTCTGAATCCACTCTCTAGTGGATACGCGGTCGCCGTCGACAACTTGTACTTCGGTTTCGCTGGAGTACCGGCGCCGGGAGCATTGGCCCTACTGGGCGTCGCCTCCGCATTTACTGTCGGCCGCCGCCGTTCAACCAATCTTTAAGTCACGAATTTTCGACACGTCACTGACAATTTGAATTTCAAGGAAAATGGAAAAGAACATGAAGCATTTCGTAATCACCACCGTCGCCGCCTGCTCACTCATCTCCGCAGCCAACGCAGGATTCACTGCCGAAGTGATCGCTTTCAGCAGTCTCTCTGACTGGCAGGCTGCTCCGAGCAACGCAGACATCGGACTCTTCAGCCCCGGTTACTCAGCTGAAATTTATATCGAGGACTTTAAGGGTTCGGCCGTTATGGGCGCATCCGCAGTGTCGGGTGGCACGGGCTGGGCATCATGGACTGCGCACGCCACTGTTGGCGGCCTGAGAACGACCGGAACTGGCCTGTACGCAGAAACCGGCGGGGCCTCGATCACCATGGACTTCACCGACCACACGTACCAGTTGCCCATGGGCGGCGTGCGCGGCATCGGCGGCGGATTTCAGTGCCTCAATGCGCAGGGCGACGTCGTCGCCGGGAAGATGTGGCTGAAGCTCTCCACTGGCGAGTCGATCTACCGCACCATCAGTGCTGCCGACCAGTTCATGGGCTTCTGGGTTGCTGATCCGACTCAAGTAATCACATCCTTCAAGCTCCAGCCAATGGGAGTCAATGCCGGCGTCCACTTCGTCGGACTCGAGACCATGTACCTCGGCACCGCGGTCATTCCGGCACCAGGCGCCATCGCGCTGCTCGGCGCCGCCGGCCTCATCGGTGGGGCACGCCGTCGCCGCTGAGTCTGGTTTAGAAATCAACATTCACACATGACAACGCGCACTCCTGATGGAGTGCGCGTTGTGTTTCGTGTGGTAACGGGACGGCTCAGAATCCCCAGAGCTTTCGGTAGTCCGACTTGAATGAGTCGCCGTAGCCCTTGGAGAAGGTGGCAGGGATTCCAGCTTCTGCTGCGTTGTCCTTGGTGAAGATGCGCAGTGGAATATTCATGTCGCTGACCGTGCCCATGCCGCCAATGAGGCGCATTTCAGCATCGGCTATCGCGTAACCAGTCCATCCGAGGCATTCGCCGACAGCCATCTCCACCTTGCCCGCACGGATCATGTCAAGGACGAACGGGGTGCCATTGAATCCGATGATCTTCGCCTTGCCTTCCATCTTCGCTGCTGCGACGGCAGGCACAACGAACTCCGACATGCTGTCGTAAATGCAGATGACATAGGAGGTCTTTGGATCAGCCTTGAATGCAGCCTCAACAGCGGGCTTCAGACCTGTGCTCCAGTTGGCGATTGCTACATTGGAAAATGTGAATTTGATGTTCGGACCGCCGTACTGTTCGAATTCCGACGCGATCCCGCTGCGGAGCGACGCCGTTGACGCCAACTCGTCGGACACGAGCACCAGCACATGAGCCGTGGTGTCTTTGGAAATCACCCAGTCCGCCAACAGTCGACCAGCGCGCGCGAAGTCGACGGGTAGGTTGGCAACATCCTTCGGGACAGCATCGCCGACGCCGAAGTTGTGCGACACCGCGACGATCGTCCCGGCCGCCTTCGCCGCGGCGATTTCTTTCGTCAAGTCACTTGGACTTGGACCGGCAAAGAGGTCGATCAGTGAGACCTTCGATGCAATGCCAGTCTCCATGCCTTTCTGATACTGAGCGCGCTCACCACTGTTAGGAACGAAGGAGTATGAGTATCCAACCATCGACGCCACACTCTTCATCGCGGTCAAGCCCTGTTCGTACCACGGATTGCTTGTTGGTCCTGGAATACTGAGGATCGACTTGCCGGCCATGACTTTCTTCGCATCGAAGGCTGGTCCCGGCGCAACAAACTTCGGCACCGCATACAGCGGAGCAAGTTGAGCCACTGCATGCGCTTGATCGGCGGTCCTGTTCCCGATCAGCGGACGGGAGGATGCGGCGATGCCAGTAAGAGCCACGAGTGCGGCGATCGTTACGAGTTTCATCCGTTGTTGTTGAGTATTCATGCTTGCAAGGCTATTGCAATCAGCCATGCGTTGCATCAATAGCAACCGCATCACCAACGCTGATTGAGCCGGAAGCCTCCGCCATCATGTGCTGGCCGAATGTCACGCCTGGCCCCTCAGCGCGGTAAGCGGCAAGTGCGGTGAGCGGTTCGTTCCCTGTGAATTCGCCAGTGGATTGATCGATCGTGATGACCTTGCAGCGTTTGCACGCATTACTCACACGGAACGCTGCGCCGCCAATGCGCAGCGCGCGCCAGTGGTCATCGGCCCCGACTGAGGCGCCGCGCACCACGATGTTCGCGCGGAATCGATCCATGGGTATTGCCGACGAGCCGCCGCGCTTCAGCCGCGTGTTCAACTCTTCGAGCGCTGCAGTGGTAGTCAGTAGTAGCGGAGCGGCGTCTGCGAAACTGAGGTGGCGTCGTGGATCTCCGCGCTTGATGCTCGTCAGTCGCGCGCAATCATCAGCCATCCACACGAGCTGCGCGGGCACGCGAAGAACTTCGCTCAACATGCGGCTTGCGTTGGGATCCGAGACGCGAACATCAAAGCAGTCGTCCCAGACAGTGGCGCGAAGCGTTGGGGCATTGGATGCTGGAAAGGGAACATCCATCGTCCATGCAGCAGTTGAAATGCGCAGCGCATCACCGGCAAGCTCGGCGCGTATCAGTGCCATCCGAGCGTTCGTTCGTTGTGAAATGAATGCGCCGTGCTCATCGACAATCATGAAGCGACGGTCATGACGAAGCCCGCGCTCATCAACGGGCCATGTGCGTGGGGAAAATCCCGCTGCGCCCTTGAGTGGATAGACGTGCAGCGAATCCACAATAATGTGGCTCGTAGCGCTCGTTGTGGATGTAACGGCAGAAGACATCGCCTAGGAACTATACGAGTTGCAAAAACACACCGACTGGTCGCAACATACGACCAGTCGGTGGAAGCTGGAATCTTTCGCAATCGTGCCGACTTAGGTCGGTTGCGCCTCGCTCTTGCGAGTCTCGTCGGTGCTTTCTGTACCTGTACCGGTGAAAGTCAGGTAGTCCTTGCCAGTCTCGTGCACAGCAACAATCGCGGTGCCTTCGCCGAACTCGCCACTGAGCAACCGCTCTGCAAGCGGATCCTCAATGAACTGCGCCAACGCGCGACGCAGCGGACGAGCACCGAAGTCTGGGTTGTAACCCTTCTCGATGAGGAAGTCCTTTGCGGGGTCGCTGACTTCGAGGGTGATGCGGCGCCCAGTCAGGCGTTCCTTCACCTTGGACAACTCGAGGTCGATGATGTAGGTCAGATCCGCCTTGATAAGCGGTCGGAACACGATCATGTCGTCGAGACGGTTGATGAACTCGGGACGGAAGAACTTCTCCGCCTCGCTGAAGAGGGCCTTCTTGATCTTCTCGTAGTCCTGGACCTCTTCACGCTTGGTGAAGCCGAAGTTGGCGCCGCCCTTGATGATGTCCGAACCGATGTTCGAAGTCATGATGATGATGGCGTTGCGGAAGTCGATGCGCCGACCGAACGAGTCGGTCAAGTGCCCGTCATCCATCACCTGCAGCAACATGTTGAACACATCGGGGTGCGC
>CANJHD010000078.1 GCA_947474065.1 Planctomycetaceae bacterium | reverse complement strand
GCAATTTGGGCGTGCTTGTGGATTGCCATGACCATCATGGGGCTGCTCGGCATCGTGTTCATGGTGGAAGGCGACACCCTCGCCCACCTGATGAGCCGCGACCCGGTCATCATTGCGGAAGTTCCCAAGACACTCTTCATCTGCGGCATGGTGCAGGTGTTCTTCGCAATGGCGCTCGTGATTCGCCAAGGCCTCAAGGGCTGCGGCGATGCGAAGGGCACATTCCGGATCACGCTCGTTTCGACGGTTCTCATTCGTGTCCCGCTTGCCTATGTTTGCGGGGTAGTCCTTGGATGGGGGCTCGAGGGTATCTGGATCGGATTGTGCATCGAACTGGGGGTACGCGGGCTGATGTTCCTGGCGCGCTTCACGGGCGGCAACTGGGAAAAAGTCAAGGTGTAAGCGCTGCGCTGCGCCGCCCTCCTACAATCCGCGATCCATGACCGCCGCGCGCCCTGCTCCATCCGTGAACCCCGCCATCAACCCGCTGGCTGACGCCTCGTTCATGGATGCCGTGGTTGCAGGTGCAGCTCGCCTGACTCCGGAACAGGGGTTGCGCATCCTGCGCGATATGCCGCTCGCCGATCTTGGCATGTGGGCCGACCTGCGTTGCCGCGAAGTACACGGCGACCATATCCGCACCTACGTCATTGATCGCAACATCAACTACACGAATATCTGTACTGCCAAGTGCACCTTCTGCGCATTCCGCCGCGACGCAGAAGATCACGATTCATACACGCTGTCCTACGAGTCCATACTTCACAAGATTGAAGAACTCGTTGCAATCGGCGGCACGCAGATTCTCATGCAAGGCGGCATGAACCCGGAGTTGCCGCTGAGTTGGTACCTCGAACTTCTACGTGAAATCAAGCGGCGCTTTCCGAACGTTCACGTCCATGCATTCAGCCCGCCAGAGTTCGTGGAGTTTGTGAACTTCTTTGATCCGCCGGGAGATACCTACGAAGCCAAGGTGCGTGGCATCATGCGCCAACTGAAGGACGCTGGCCTCGACAGCGTTCCGGGCGGCGGCGGTGAGATCTTTGCGCCAGCAGTGCGTTCCAAGATTGGCCTCGGTAAGTGCACCGCAGAAGCGTGGCTTACCACCATGTACGTGGCGCATGAATTGGGAATGAACACTTCGTCCACCATGATGTTTGGACACATTGAAGGTCACGCCGACCGCGTCCACCACATGGAACTCACTCGGCAATGGCAAGATCGCGCGATTGCCGACTTTGCTACTCAGGACGGCGGCCGCTACAAGGCGTTCATTTCCTGGCCATTTCAACGCGAGAACACGCCACTTGGTCGCGCCAAGGAATGGGGTCAGGGCGGCGCGGGCGCCGGAGCCGCCGCGGCCGATGATCTCTCGCAGCCCTTCCCGGGCGACGTCGTTGCCAAGCTTGATGGCAGCGGCACCAAGGAAGCGCATCCGGAATTCGGTCGCCGCGTTCGGATGGCCGGCGCAACGGAATACCTGCGCACGCAAGCACTCAGCCGGCTGTACCTCGACAACATTCATTCGATCGGCGCGAGCTGGGTCACCATGGGGCCGCACGTTGGCCAAGTTGGCCTGCGTTTCGGCGCCAACGACATGGGCAGCGTGATGATGGAAGAGAACGTGGTCTCAAGCGCAGGCACCGTCCATTGCCTGAATGAACCAGTGATCTGCCGCCTGATCCGCGATGCTGGCTTCTTGCCCGCGCAGCGCAACAACGCATACAACTTGCTCAAGGTGCATGACGGTCCAACCTCACCGGACCTGATGGTGAAAGATTGGAGCGAACTCCGCGCCAAGCCCATGCATCAAGAAGCACCGCGGGGAGCGGGTTCAGCAAGTGCATCGAAGACTGCCAACGCAGTTCCCCTGACCGTGACTGCTCGAACGGCTGCCGTTGGCGCACACACCGCCGCCAACTCATCGATCACGCCGCCGCCGGTCATGCCTGCGAAGATCTGACGGGCGCGCCCTTCCAGTGCAAACTCTCAGAAACTGCCGCGCCACACTCTGGGCAAGTAGCTGTTTCAAGCCCAAACAACAAGTAACCGCACGCACAGCGCGGCTCGTCAACTTCAACACGAATGGCTAACTGACACGCGGTGCACTTTGCGACGGTGTTCGTTTCAAGTTCACATTGCGTGCCGCAGCGGGGGCAACCAAGCGCAACCTTTGCGCGTCGTCCACGAATTGCGCTCTCTTGCGGGGCTGCGCCCGCAATTCGTACCAGCACCGGTTGTGCCAATGTGCCCGCGCCAATCACCACCGCCGATGCAGCGACGATTCGAAAGATCCACTGTTCACCGATCACGTTCACCACCGCTTCTGCGATGTCCGGTTCCACGAGCGCAAACTCTCCGACCGCAGACCACCATGAAGCCAGTACAAAGACGGACCACCGGATGATCGCCGTGATGGTTCCCCCGCCACGCGACGCAAGCGTGACCGCACTAAAGATTGACCACGCTGCGTACAGCGACAGCGCGCCAGCGATGCGCGCAGTGATCTCCGTGCCTTTCGAACCAAGCGCTGCATCAAACCAGACCATCAAAAGCCAAACAAGTATGCCGAGCCAGCCAACGACGGTCGCGGACCGCATCCAGCGTGAAAAGCTCCCGTGATCTGCCACCAGAGCGCATACAAACGTTGCGATGCAGCCAACAGCAACAATGGCACTGGTAGCAAGAAACCGCGTGTCCGTAACAACATTCATGATCACCAGCAGCCCAAGGACCGCTGAGACGGACACCACCGCAAGAAATGCGCGCAACGCAACGCGGCTACTCACAATCGAATCACGACCAGTGCGAATGATGGGTTGCTTCATGGTGCGTCCTTCGTGATTGGGTCAGTGATATCGACTTGCCCGGGCGCTACCGCATCAGCGGGCACGCTCTCATCCAACCCGATCTCCGCATCCGATTCGGCATTCTCATCACCCGGAGCCGGGGGTCCAAAGGTCGTGGCATTTGCCGAACCGACACGAGCCGCCGCAGTCATCGCTGCAGAAATCGGCGGGAGCACCACGAACGCAACCATCGCTGTCACCAAGGCGCCAAGCAAGATCAGGGGCGCTAGCACAGAAAGTATTACCTTCCAAGCGGTGACCGACGCCGCGCGCGCCAGAATGATGCACGCGGCGGCGACCCACCACATGCTCAGCGGGATCGAACCGCAGTAGATGCCCAAACATGGCACCGCCACAATAACGATGGGTCCAAGCGCATACGTAAATGAGCACCAGACCACTTTCCACGGGACTCGTTCGCCGCACATTCGCAGGGTGAGTGAAGTCATCCACGCAATAAACGCCAACACCACTAGGCCAAGGATGTACCAGGAGGCCAGTACCGCGCATGCACCGCCAATGGATTCCCACACGGCCATGCGTAACGCGGAGCCGCCGGAGCGCGTGCTACCAGAACCCCACATCGGCGCGAGCAGCGTGATCAGCACGTATCCAAGCACACTTGGAATAGCGACCACTGAAAGCACCGACACCGCATACCACGTGGCCTTTCGCGTAACAACATCACCGCGGAGCGCGTCGCCAATCCGCGACGGTCGAGTCATGCCATCGCGCACCGTTGCAAAGAATCGCCTGACGAGACCGCCCTTCAGCGGATCTACCCACGCAACGCGGTGCAACTCAACGGCATCGTCAGGCACCCCCGGCGCGGCTCGCAAGATCATCGCATCCAGTTCACACGGCGCGTGACAACGCACGCACTCAAATGCGCGCGGCACCACAAGCCCGTGCGCATCCGATCCGTAATATTGCTGCATGCACCCGGGGCAACAGAACTCCACTGCGTTGGCTCGGAACTCAAACTCGCTCGGCACGAAACCGCGCCCACATTCCGGGCACGTGCGCCCCGGGACATTCCACAGTGAGTAGCCGCAGCCTTTACATTTCATCCGTTACATTCCATCGCAGATCAATTCTCCGGCGCACCCTCAGAGATGCGACGGCGGAACTCGGCCTCAAGCCGCGCTGTCGTTGGCCCCATGCGCCCAATGCCAATAGTCTGGTCACCGATCGCACTCACTCCGATGATCTCTGCCGCCGTTCCGGTGAGGAACACTTCATCGGCACTGTAGAGATCATCAAGCTGCATGCGCCGCTCGTCAACTGGCAAACCGAGCGCGGGCGCCAGTTCATCGATCACGAACTGGCGTGTGATTCCGTGCAGAATTCCAGCGCTGGTTGGCGGCGTGTGGATCCTGCCGCCCTTCACCGCAAAGATGTTGTCACCTGTGCATTCGCTGACATCACCATCGGTGTTCAGCATGATGGCTTCAAGCACGTCCGCATCGATCGCTTCGATCTTTGCAAGGATGTTGTTCAGGTAATTGAGGCTCTTAATGGATGGGTCGAGGCAGGCCACTGGAATACGCGGGCGCTTGGCAACGATCACCTTCATGCCGGCCTTGTACAACTCGTGCGGATACAGCTGAATGGTGTCAACCACAATGATCACGCCCGGGCGCGGGCACTTGAATGGATGCAGACCCAACGTCCCCACCCCACGGGTGACAAGCATGCGGATGTAGCAGTTGGTCATGCCGCACGCCAACATCGTTTCCTTGGCGGCGTCTGCAAGTTCCGCGCGTGAATAAGGAATCTTGAGACGAATGTGCTCAGCACTTGCTTCCAATCGACGCAGGTGCGAATCAAGTTTGAAGATCCGACCGCCGTAGCCGCGCAGGCCTTCAAAGCAGCCATCACCGTAGAGCAGTCCGTGGTCATAGACCGAAATCTTGGCATCAGCAGGATCAACAAGATGGCCATCCATCCAAATCTTGCGTGGGTGGGAACCATGCTGCGCGGTTGCCGGAGAGACTGCTGCGGAGGTCATCCCCGAAGTGTAGTCAACGGCACCGCCGCGGCGATCCGCCGAATCCCCGCCGCGCCCGGTCACACGCCATGCGACTTTCGGTGCCGCGCCGATGGAATTCCCAATTGCTCCCGGTATTTCACTACGGTTCGCCGCGCAATGGTCACTCCGCGCTCTTGTAGTTGCTTCGCAATCGCCTCATCGGAGAGGGGATGCGCGCGATCCTCGGCGTCGACGGTGTCACGAACCATCTGCCGGACCGCCTCCCAACTTGCGCCCTCGCCGTTGGCAGTTTCGACCCCGCCTGTAAAGAACTTGCGAAGTTCCACCATCCCACGCGGGGTCTGCATCCACTTGCCACTCACCGCGCGACTGACTGTGCCAGTGCTGAGGCCGATGATCGATGCCACCTCGGACATTTCCAAACGGCGCAGCGCTTCTGGACCTTCGTCAAACCACGGTCGTTGCCGCGCGATCACTTCTTCAACGACGCGCAGAAGCGTGGTGCTCCGATGATGGAGCGCCTCAATGAGCCACTCCGCTGCCTTGACATTGGTGCCCACAAATTCCCGCGTACCCGCCTCCACTGCCCCGTCCTTTGCCATGCGTTCGTAGATCGGGCTCACGCGCAGGACCGGCAGATTGCCGTCGGCAAGTGCCGCAACGTAGCGGTCGCGATCAGCGTCATACTCAACCACTACGTCCGGCTGCACGGGGCGCGCATCGGTGTCCGCAACATCACGGCCAGGTGAAAGTCGCAGGCGACGCAGAATGTCGCGGGCCGCATGAATGCGTGCGAGTGACATTTGCGCGCGCTGCTCAACGCGGGGAAGTCGATTCTCAAGAAAGTCATCCCAGTGCTTGCTGACAATCGTTCGCGCATCCTCAAATGCCGCGCGAACTTCAGCGGGCAGCACCGTGCCATCACGCTCGGCGAGGGCTGCATCCATCTGCAAAATCAGGCTTTCGCGTACATCACGAGCAGCGATTCCTGGCGGCTCAAGCGCCGCCTGCACAGCACGCAATGCGCGGGTGAGAAGTTCGTCGGTCCACGCGGCGTGGCCGTACGCCTCCCGCAGCGACTCAAAGGAAACATCAAGAATGCCATCGGCATCAAGCGACTCGATGATGGCGGTGCCAGGCTCGCGCAGGTCCGGAGCAACATCAGCAAGGCGCCAATCATGGAGCAAGCGCTCCGCCAGATTCTCGCCACGGCTTGGCGTATTGGCCATGGCATCCATCTTGCCGTCACGCTCCCCGTCAGCACGTCGAATGCGAGGCGCTTCGCCATCAAGCATGTCTCCGTAGGAACGCTCAAACTCACGAAGACGCTCAAATCCCTCTGCGGACGCATCTGGCTCCGCAATCGGGCGCTCGTGCTCCGTGCGCATCGTTTCTAATTCAAGCCCCGGCTCTGCAGTTTCGAGGGCAACATTGCGCTCCAACTCTTGAGCGAGCCGCTCCTGCAATTCCGCCACCGGCATCTGCAGCACTTCCATCGATTGAATCAGACGCGGAACCATCCGCATGTGCTGGCCGGTGCGCAAACGCTGTGAATGCTCGAAGCGCATGTCAGAGTTCCTGCCGACACGCGATGGCGTCTGCCAACACGGCCTTGCTGGCGTATTCGATCTGCCCGCCGGCAGGCAAGCCGCGCGCAAGTCTGGTGACCTTGATGCCGCGACGCGCCATCGACGCAGCGATCTGCAGACCAGTGCTCTCGCCTTCCATATCGGGATTCATTCCGAGGATGACTTCGCGCACCGCCACTCCACGCGCGTTGGATTCCGGATGCTCCACACGACGCAGCAAATCCTTCATGGTCAGGCTGTCCGCGCCAACACCATCAAGCGGATCGATTCGACCCATCAACACGTGATAGACGCCGCGGTACATGCCAGTCTGCTCAAGGCTGATGAGATCCTTCGGCTGCTCCACCACCAAAATGGTGGACGCATCACGCGCAGTGCTCACGCAGATCGGGCATGGATCGATGTCCGTCAAGTTCCAGCACACCGAGCAATGACGAATCTTTCGCTTTACATCCGTGATCGCGTGCGCCAGCTTCAGCGCCTCGCCCTCAGGGCTCTTCAGCATGAAGAACGCCAAGCGCTCTGCGCTGCGACGGCCAATACCCGGCAGGCGGCCGAATTCCTCAATGAGTCGTGTGACACACTCGGGGTAGGCGGAGTTTGGTCGTTCGTTAGCCACGGTCGTCAGAGAATTTCGATGTTACGAGTGCCCCCGCAGCGATCGACGAATGCAATCGTTAGAGGTGCGCCAGAAGTTGCGGCGGTAGCGGAATACCCATCTCCGCTGCAGTGTGCGAAATCCGCGTGGCTGCTTCGCGCCGCGCATGACGGATCGCGTCATTGATGGCTTCGGTGACGGCTGTCTGTAGTTCGGCACGCGCTCCGTTTGTAGCGGCATTGGCGATCGCCGGATCAATGTCAACAGAAACAAGTTCGATGCGCCCATTCATCACCGCGCGCACGCGCCGACATGATGAATGACCGACGCATTGGATTCGCCCAAGTTCGTCTTTCACTTGCAGCAGCCGCTCTTGCATACGCGGCAGGTCTTTGAGCATTCCAGCGAGGCCGGCGGCGGCCTTTAACTTGTCAAACATCAAGATCTCCGTGCGTGATGTGGTCTATGGCGTCGGCATCCAGGGCGCGGTCATCAGCCTCACTGGCATCGACCGTCGCTGTCGTTGGCAGCGTACCTGCAGCCTCCACGCGCACGATTGTTGCATCAAAGAGCGCAGATACCTCAAGCACCAGTGGATGCCTGACAGTGGGATCATCGCGAAGGCTGGGCGCCGCCGCTGTTTCCATGCGTCGCGGCGTGGTGGTATCGGCATCCACGCGAACGCGCACCGTGCGCCCTGCCGCGCGCGTTGCGAGCGAGGCGAGCATGTCCGAAATCGCCGTCCCAGATGTCCCTGCACCGGGCGCGCATCGCACAGCAAGCAGCCCGTCCGTCCAAGAAATGGGCGTAAACGAATCAACCGTCGCCTGATCGCGCGGCGATGCCTGCGCGAGATCAAGGATGCACTTCCAAAGCGCCCCAATGTCAACGACCTGCGAGGGTGCCGGCTCCAGAGCCGGACGCGCAGGAGGCGTCACATGGGGCGCAACGGTTTTTTTACGGGCAACTCCGGCGCTGGCATCTGTGGGCGAGCACTCGTACCCGCACCAACTTCTGCCACTGGCGCAAATCGCGCTGCAAGCGCCATGCGCACCACCGCCGCATCGAACAACGTGCGTGGCGCGCCCGATTGCTTCGTCGAACGCAGCACCGCATCGCACACAGCAATGAGATGCGCCAGCGTTGCCGGTTCAAATGCCTTGGCATCGCGTGCCGCTTCGGCGCGCGCTTCATCTGCTACTTCCAAGAGTTCGCTATCCGCACCGCACACCGCGGCAAGCATCAAGATGCGGAATCGTTCTGCCATCAATTCAAGCGCTTGATCAATACTGGTGCCACCTTCAAGCAGCGCAGCGGCACGCTCAAGCGCAACGCGCGCGTCACCAGCGCCGACTGCGGCAACCAAGCCGGCAACCACGGAATCATCGGGCATGCCCAATACGTCCGCAAGGAGCTGCGTACTGATGCGCCCATCGGTGCTTGCCGCTACAAGGCGATCAAGGAGACTCAGACCATCGCGCATCGATCCGTTGGCAAGGCGTGCCACCTGCATGACGGCTGCGTCATCAGCTGCAATGGTCTCTTTGCGCAAGACATCTTGCAAATGTCCAGCGATCTTTGCTGCAGAAATGTTCCGGAAATCAAAGCGCTGGCAACGACTCTGAATGGTCGCCGGCACTTTGTGCGCCTCGGTGGTGCACAAGATGAATTTCACATGCGGCGGCGGCTCCTCCATGGTCTTCAGGAGCGCATTGAACGCCGGCGTTGTCAGCATGTGCACTTCGTCGATGATGTAAATCTTGTAAGCGCTGCGAGCTGGTGCAATGCCCGCGCCTGCAATCAGATCGCGCGCATCATCAATGCCGCGGTTTGAAGCGCCGTCAATCTCCACCACATCCATGTCATCGCCGCGCATGATGGCTTCGCCAATTTCCGCAGCTTGCGTCTGTCCGCGCGCATTCAATGCTCGCGCAAAGATGCGCGCCATGCTTGTCTTGCCAACTCCGCGCGTTCCACAGAAGAGATACGCGTGCGCTGTGCGCCCGGTAGCAATTGCGTTCTGCAGCGTGCGACCGATGGTGTCTTGCCCCACCACTTCGGCAAATGTGCGCGATCGGTAGCGGCGCGCAAGGACGGTGTACGCCTTGGTGGCTAGCCCTTCGAAACCAGGGATGAGTTCCTGCGTCGGCTCGGACGCGGACGGCGAGGCTGACGTTGTCGGCGCGGGCACATCGGCCGGGAGCAACCCCGGCATCAAGGATGAGCCAAGCGCCTCAAGAGTTGCGTCAGTGTCTTTCTTCTTCTTAGTGCTGCTCGCCACGGTGACCTCATCCTGCGCGGGGGCGCAAAAAAGAAAGTCGGCGGCTGGGAGGACGACCAGGCTGACCGGCGCTCGGCCGACGCCATTTATGGCTGCTGCGGTCAAGCCCTGACCAGGTTCACGGGCCGACCGACGACGGGACCCGGCCGTCCTCCTCGCCGCCGAGGGAGTGGAATGGTAGCCGATCCGGGATAAGCCAAGAACCGCGCGGACTACACTCGTCCCGGATGATCGAACCTCCCGCCGACAAGCCTGCCGATGACCGTGGACCGCAAGCGCCCCTGCCCACCGCTGCAAGCCGACGCAACCGATTAGCCGCCGCTGATTCACGCTCCCAGCGCATCCTGATGCTGGTGCTGCGATCGATCTTCGTGGTTGTCCTGATCTCCGTGGTGGTACTGACCATCGCCAGCAACCGCACCAGCGCGCTCGACTTCGGATTCAGCACCGTGATCGGCCTGATGGTCGCCGCGGTGGCGCTGGGGCTGATCATCATTACCGTCGATGCATTGACGCCCAACAAGCGTTTGGCCTGGGTCGTTGGGATCTTCGTCGGCATCATGCTCGGGCTGGT
>CANJHD010000077.1 GCA_947474065.1 Planctomycetaceae bacterium | reverse complement strand
GAACGGCACCTATTTCGGCGTCGGGCACATGGTGACTTTGGTTCCCCATGCTGGTCCAAAGACTTCGGCGAGGAAGTCCTTCACCATCTCAAGGCTGCGTGCGTCGGCAAGCGGGTTGTATTGCATGCCACCCTTCGCGTCTTGCGCCGCTGGGTGGGTGAATGCGTGGCCACAGCCACCGAATGCGTGCAATTGCCAATCAGCGCCGTGTTCCGTCATTTCACGTGCAAATGCCTCGACCGCATCGGGGCGCGCCATCGGATCGTTCCAGCCATGCAGTGCTAAGACCTTGGTCTGCATCTGTGCCGGGCGCTGTAGTTTCGCGGCGTCAAACGATCCAAGCAGTCCGTGCAGACTGACGCTACCGCGGACACCGCTCGTGCCCGCGCGCGCGAGGTCAAGGGCGCACAAACCGCCAAAGCAGAATCCAATCGCTCCGATTCGATCCGAATCCACCATCGGAAGCGACTTCAAATGCCGCACGGCTGCATCAATACGCTGTCGAAGCAGTGCGCGATCGCTCACAAGCGGCGTCATCAGCGCATTGTTCTCCTCAGGAGTAGTGCCTCGCTTGCCCTTCCCGTACATGTCGACCGCCAGCGCCGCGTAGCCAAGTCCGGCAAGCCACTCGGTCTTCTCTATTTCAAACGCAGTGCATCCCGACCATTGGTGAAACACCAAGACCGCTGGTCGGCGCGTCTCACGCGGACCGTCGTAGGCCAAGAAACCCTCGAATTCCGTTGATCCGTCGCGATATGTCTCGTTGGCTGCGTGCATCGAATTTCCTCGTTCAACAGTCGAAGTTAACCGCCCTGCTGGGCGAGTGGCGTGGCGCGGCATCCTATGGAAGCGGCGCCTCCGAGTGGCAAAAAAATAATTTGCAACGAAAAAGGGCGGCCACTGCTAGTGCCTTTCCGCACAGGCCTGAAGATGCCCCCATGCGAAACCTCTTACATATCCCCGCTGGATTCGTGGCTGCCTGCTTCGCCACGATGTGCGTACTCGTAGCACTCGCTGCACCAACCGCGCCGCACATGCTCGGCACGGCAACTGTACTGGCTGCACACGATGCACCACGCTGGCGCCCAGTGCGCACGGAGATTCCGGCACGACCGGTTTCCGGCGCATTTGGCCCCACGGTGGCAGTGACTGAGGGCCGCCTTTGGATCGGCCCGGCGCGCGACACGGATGTCGGCGACGGACCGCCACAGGTCACGGCCTTCGGCATCCGCGCCGGATTCGGGCTGCCTTCGTTCGACCCGGTCATGGTCGAACATCCGGCAGCCGCGAGGAATGCGGGGTTTGGACTTGCGCTTGCGGCAGCACAGGGCATCTGCGTTGTGGGTTCACCACATGCAGGCTGCCGCGAGCGCGGATGCGATTCGGGGCAGGTGCACCTCCTTGCGCACGATCACGACGGATCGTGGTCTGTCGACGAGGTCACCTGCCCCGACGCTGATCCAGCGTCGGAGTTCGGCGCTGCGGTGGCCACGGATGGCCGCACCATCGTGGTGGGCTCGCCACGCGCCGATACGCCGGATCGCGACGGCGGCGCGGTGGACATCTTTGAAGTTGGGCCCGCACCCGCGCACGCAGTGACATTCATCACGCGCCTTCGGCCGCCGGCACCACGCATGAGCGCGCGATTCGGCGCAGCGGTAGCCGTTGATGCAGACTGGATCGCCATCGGCGAACCAGGTGCCGGCGATACGTATCCCCGGCCCGGCGTCGTACACCTCGCGCACCGCAGTGCCGAGGGGTGGAAGATCGAGTCATCCTTGCGTGCACCCGCGGGCGCGGTCGGCTGGTTCGGTACCAGTGTCGCGCTCGCGGGATGCGAGCTCCTCATTGGCGCGCCTGTTGCACACGCCGTGGAGTCGAACGTCTCGTGCGGTGCCGCTGTTCATCTCACATTCAAAGCTGGTGAATGGTTGCAACGAAGGATCATCGCGGCTCCCAACGGCGCTGCCGGCGACGCCTTTGGAATGTCTGTCGCCATCGGTAACGGCTGGGCAGCCATTGGCGCGCCGGGAACCGATAGTGCCACCGAACGCGCGGCAACAACTGCGCCTGCAGATACCACCGTGGCCGAAGACACCGGCGCCGCATGGGTCATTGAACTTCGTTCACTCGCCATGGAACGATTGATCGCGCGCACCCCGCACCCCGGGGATGGCTTCGGCGCAGGTCTTGCATTTGGAACAGCACACGGCCACGCACGCATTGGACCCAGCGAATTTCTTGCTATCGGGCATCGCCAAGACCAAGAACGACCGCTCGAAGCGGGATCCGTGGATCTCTTTGGCTATTACGGTCCCATACCGGCACTGCTCGCCGTGTCGGGCAGACCGCAGTCTGCTGGCGAGCAATCAAGATCCGCATCTTCCATGGCAAGCGCGGCGGACGCGTCGGTGACTGCCGCCGGCACCCAGCCCTCGGATGTCGCACGCTCAACTGCTTCACGCCCGTAATGGCGATCAATGACTGCCGCCCACTCATCAGCATCCTCGCAGCGAATGAAGTCCTGCTTTACCGCGTACGGGTGCGGATGATGTTGCGCAAACTTGATACCGAACTTGCGCATGTGCCTGCTCGTGCGTCGCGCGCCGTGAATCACTTCGCTGAATCGATAATGCGCCAACAGAACTTCGCGCTGCTCTTCGATTGTCGGCCCGAATGGAGTCAAACCCGCCATCATCTGTCGCGCCTGTCGAAATATCCATGGATTTCCGATACATCCACGCGCCACACTGACGCCGTGCACGCCGCACATATCAATCATTCGAAAGATATCGCGGACGGTCCAGATATCACCCGAACCAAACACGATGCGATCTGGTCGCCGCTGCATCAGGTCACGCAGAAACTCCCACCGCCCCGGTCCGGCATATTTCTGCTGCACAGTGCGACAATGGACCGTCGCCCACACATAGCCCATCTCATACGAGGCTTCAAAGATTCGCTCAAATGCGTGCGCCATCTCCGGCGTATCGTCGAACGAACGCCGCAATTTCACAGTGCATGGAATGTTTGCAGGTACCGCTTCACGCACCGCGCGCAGTACGCCAATTGCTTCTTCAGGAAACGCCAAGAAGTGCCCGCCGCGGGCCTTGCGCTTGATCTTCTTTACCGGGCACGCCAAATTCACATCAATGACTTCATGCCCCATGGCGGCCAGAATCTCTGCGCCGCGTGCAATCTCATCGGGCCAACTGCCCATGATCTGCCCGGCGAGCGGATGATCACCAAGCCCCGCTGCACAGTTGTCTTCGATCTCTCCCATACCAATCTCACTTGCAATGAGATCGGGATCCTCCTTGCGGCGCCCCTTCCCGCCATTGATCAGCGTGCGATCAAGAAGCGCCTCGGTCACACAGAATGGTGCTCCATGCATCCGAGCCACGAGCCGCATGGCGCCATCGGAATACCCCGCCAACCCGGCTTGAAAGAACGGCGCGTCGAACCCCGGAACTGCTGCCGGAATTCGTGGGTCAATGCGCAGCAGCCGCGCCGTCTCTTCAACGGAACGCGAGAGCTCGCGGGGCGGAATGCGGGAAGGATTCAGTTCGACGCCCATAGTGCCCGACGCGGCGCGGATGCAGCGCCCAGTGCGGGCCGGCACGGCACGCCGAGCGCCGATTTTGTGGATACTACGCAGCCGATGCATCGCCAACGCATGATTCTCATCACCTGCGCGCTCCTGGCCGCAGTGTCACATGCTGGCTGCCAGCGGTACCCCTATGACCCGGAAAAGGCAACTCGCCCTTTCCCGAAGCAGTTGAAGCAGACGTCCATTGCGGACATCCAGGTGATTCCCACTGTTACAGAGGGCACCATCAAGCTGGTCAACCCGACGGCAACCTCGTATCGAAATTTCGACCTGTGGCTCAACCAGCGCTACGTGCGCCATGTTGACGCACTCCTTGCCGGCGAGTCGCTTGACATCGCTATCGATTCATTCTGGGACGAGCGCGGCGAAGGTCCGTTCCCGGGCGGATGGTTTCGCTACTTTGACCCCACCCCCATCATCTTGGTGCAGATTCAAGCCACCCCAGAATCGCCGCTCATCGGATTGATAGCGAAACCGCCAGACAATCCGAAGCGCTGAGCTGTGATGAAAGTCGCGATGAAAGATGTTCGCGGCACGCGGCAGTCATGGCGCACCGCCGCATCAGCCCCGGTCCCGCTCCCGATCAGGGAGTATTGCCGGACAGCGAATACGCGCGACGCAACACGCCCATGGCCAAGTCTGTAATAAATGGATCCGGCGCAAAGGTGATGCTCGACCACGCCTTCACAATCACAAGGTGCGATCCCATCAAGACGGGCGGCTGAGGAGCCGCGGGGGTGACTGCAGTGCCACTCCCGTTCGGCACACCTGCTGTTTGGGTCGGGGTCACCGCAACAGTGGCTTGCGCTGCATTTGGTCCAGCAGCACTTGGCTGGATCTGCACCTCAACAACCGTCGGCCCGAGCGTGTCGCCGTAGTAGAGGAACTGAAGGCGACCTGAACGCGGGTCACTGCCCTGCGCACCAGTCACCGCGCCGGAATGACCGACTGATCGGAATCCCTCGCTCAGCAGCGCGCCCTTGGCTTCGGCATAGAGGCGGTCGCTCCGACCTTCGACGCCAATTTGCTGCGAACAACCACCCATGCCAAACGCCATGAGCATGAGTGCAAGCGGCAGAATTGAATACATCAAGCGGAGCTTCATCTACGGGCAAATACCGCTCGTAAACGATCGAGTTGCAACCCGTAGCGAGAGTACTGGTTGACCGATAACGGCTCGATCCACGCTACGCAAGAGGTGTCATTGACTCAATCATCAACCCAGCCCAAGCCGCTCACGCTTGGCATCCCACTCCGCGGTCTCCCGCTTGTTGTCCGTGGCAAGTGGCTTGCCGGTCCGCATCGCTTCGATCTCGAGGCGCGTGAGGTGCATCGATTCCAATCGATAGTCCTCAAATGCCTCCGCGCTCACCGGAACGATCGGCTTCAGTAGGTCATACATCGCCTGCGCAAAGACCTGGATCTCTAACTGCGCGTGCGGATCAAGCCGCAACGACAAGAAGTGGAAGATGTTGTGCAGATCGCACTTCCAATACCACTCGGTGTAAACGCTCACCGGAAGCGCGGCGCGCGCCAACTCGCGCGCAACACCCTTCTCAGTCAAGCCGATGTAGTCCTGATACAGCAGCTCCGCCTTCTCAAGAAGTTGCATGAACTCCTCGGCGGTGCCAACATCAATCGGCTCATCGCCGCCCTGGCGATTCGACTTTGACTGCTTGCGCACCGCATCGATATCCGGGCGATAGAAACGATCCGGCACAATCGAATAGCGCGCGGAATACTCATTCACGTTCGCCGTGCGATGACGGATCCACTGCCTCGCAACAAAGATTGGCATGGCAATATGGAACTTGAATTCCACCATTTCAAACGGCGTTGAATGCCGATGCCGCATCAAATAGCGCACAAGACCGCGGTCTTCATTGACATGCTTGGTGCCCTGGCCGTAACTCACGCGCGCGCTCTGCACGATGGCAAAGTCTGCTGTCTTGCCCTCAGGAACAAGACGCGGCATGCAATCAACTAAGGCAACGAACCCATGATCTAAACACGGAATCTCCCACCGCGATGCGCCATCCATGACGTCGTGGAGCGGAGCTTCAGGTGGAACAATCTTGATGGCCGGTGAGTTTGCGGTTGAATGCTTTGATGCGGTGCTCACGTCACTTCTCACTTCTCGCCGCCGGGGCGCTGTTGCTTGCCGGAGCACTCGGAACGAAAGATTCACTTTCTTTCGGCCCGCGCTCACGAATGTTCTCTCTGGCGTACTCCGCCATCCATCCGTTCACAGTTTCCACCGTACCGAAGGTACTTGGCAGACCCTTGGTATTCAGGTTGGGAACCACATCAGAAGTAGCTCCCCAAGTAATTCCAATCATCTCGCGCGCCGTGCCGATCGCTATCGGCGGCAGCCCGCCCATCGCGGAGTCGAGCGAGGATGGCCATGGCTTGCCCGCTGGCGGCGCAATGCCGGCCGTGCTCACTGCGATCGCCGCGTCCGACACCGGGAACGCACCATTGTTCGAACTTGCGTAGCACAGGATGCTCCACGCCACAGAGCGCAGGGCGGAGTCGGTCTGCTTGGCACGCTCGCGCGAAGCGCGCGTCACGGTGAAACCCCAAACCGACACCGAAATGCATACCAATACAAAGACCACCGCCACCCAGAGTATGACCCGTCGATTGCGCGCCGCCTGTTCAGGCGTCATCTGCGGCGGATACTCAGTCATCGTTCAATCTCCTCTGCCAGCATGCGCTGGCGCTCGGCACGCTTGACCGAATCAACGCGCGGATCGCACTCCGGAACGGCGAGTAGAAGTCGCTTCGTATACGGGTGCTGCGGGTTTCCGATCACGTCCTCGCGTGAACCTTCTTCCACAATCTTGCCGTCCTTCATCACTGCAATACGGTCGCACACATGATGAATAACAGCCATGTCGTGGCTAATGAACAGGTAACTCAAGCCGAATTGATCCTGCAAATCTGCCAGCAAATTGAGGATTTCACTCTGCACGCTGACGTCAAGTGCGCTCGTTGGCTCATCGCAGACAATCAATTTGGGCTGCAATCCCAGCGCACGCGCGATCCCGATGCGCTGCCTCTGCCCGCCGGAAAATTCGTGTGGGTAGCGATCTGCCGCAGCGCGCCACAGCCCGCACCGCTCTAAGAGCGCCTCGACCTGCTCGCGCAATTCATCGCCCGATGCAATGCCGTGAACCTCGAGCGGTTCGCCAACAATGCGCCCAACACGCATGCGCGGGTTCAGGCTTCCGCCCGGATCCTGAAAGATGATCTGCATGTCACGGCGAATGCGCCGCATATCGGTGGCGTTCTGTCGGAATACATCTTTGCCCTCAAAGAGCACCTGACCAGATGTCGCCTGCTGCAAAGCTAAGACCGTCCGCCCCACCGTCGTCTTTCCGCAGCCAGATTCGCCGACCAAGCCGAGCGTCTCGCCGCGGTGAATCTTGAAGGAGACGCCATCAACAGCCTTGTGCTGACCAATGACCCGCTGCAATACGCCCTTGCGAATCGGAAAATGCGTGTGCAAATCCCGCACATCAAGGATCACTGGGATCGCTGGCGGCTGTTCGCCAGAATGCTTCGGGGATTCATGCGCAGGAGCAACCATTGGGAGCGCGGATGCTATCCGGCACAGCGGCTACCGTCAGCGCAGCGGAACTTCCACATCCCGCTCGGTACCGTCGGGACGGAGGACCGTCATGTTGGCCGCCGGCATCGTGGCAAGCCGGGTGTGCGCCACCGTACTTCTGGCAAGGCGCACCCAAAGGTCATCAACCGAGGCCACGCGCTGCCCCTCAAGCGCAACGATCAGCGAGCCCACCGGAATGTCCGCCGCAATCGGTCCCTGCGACGCACCGACCTGCACTCCCGGTCGCCCGTCGCGCGACCCATCCGCGAGTTCGGAGAGCCCGGCTCGCTGAAACACCTCAAGAAACATTCCAGCATTGACACTCGGATCCATGGTGGCAAGGATGACACGCATCTCAATGCGCTCGCCCTCAGTGCCATTCGCTTTCGCGCGCCACACCTCTACCGGCAATTCCGCGCCCGGGCGTTTCGTACCAACTTCGCTGAGCACTTCATCGCGCGAATCAATACGACGATCACCGAGCGCAACGATCACATCTCCAAGTTTGAGCCCTGCATTGAAAGCGGGGCTTCCAGGAGTGATAGAAGTAATGACTGCGCCATCACCCGTAAATCCCTCTGCAACAGCACGGAAGATCGGATTCTGTGAAGACATCGCCTTCACCCGCTCCGCATTCACCACACTCACTCCCAAAAATCCGCGTGTCACACTGCCGCGATCAATCAACTGCGTGACCACATTTTCAGCAATGGACATCGGTATCGCCAATCCAATACCCGCGAACTGCCCGCTGCCAACCGAACTTCCGCGACCGGTCGCGATGGCTGTATTGATGCCGATCACGCGTCCGCGCACATCTGTCAACGGGCCGCCAGAGTTGCCGGGATTTACAGCGGCATCCACCTGAATAAAACTCTCGTATTCCACTTCTGCAATGCCTGCGCTGCGCCCAACGCCTGACACAATTCCGCTTGACATGCTGAAGCGAAATTCAAACGGCGAGCCGAACGCAAACACCAAATCACCCTGCGCGGGAACCGTGGGCGTTCGAGTTGCTGGCAGTAACCCATCAGCCCGAATGTGCAGCACCGCAATATCGGTGCGCGGATCAAGTCCAACGAGTGTTGCCGGATGAAGCGATCCGTCATGAAGCTGCACTTCAAGCGCAGTGGCGCCATCCACCACATGCGCGTTCGTGACAATATTGCCGCCGGCATCCCAAATCCAACCGGAACCAGATTGCGTAAACGAGCGCGCTCCGAGTCGTCCCTTTGCTTCGCCGGCGACGCTGATGTGAACCACCGCCGGCTCCACCGCAGCTGCAACGTCGCGCATTGATGCACTCATTGCTTCGAGTGCATTCGAGCTAGCAAGCCGATCCGCCGCGACATCCATGGAACGCGCTGTGCGCGCCACCTGCGCGATGCGAATCAGTGCCGGAACAGTCCACAAACTCGCCACTGCTGCGGCCAACAACAACGCCGCAGGAAGCGCGCGAAGCAGGCGGGATTCACTCATGATGCGTGGCCAGCCATCTGCTGCAAACGCGCCAGTTCATCGGGCGCGATCGTGTACGGATGCTCTCCAAGGTCTCCATCACGCACGCGGTCGCGCCAAACGCGCGCGGCGCGTTCGATTTCTGCGCCAACCGCCGCAATCGGGTGTGCAAAGGCGGGCTGCCAGTGCGTCATGCCGAGTAGATCCTGAAGGACAACCACTTGGCCATGGCACGCTGTACCGGCGCCGCATCCAATCACTGGAACCGTCGCGCGCGCAACCACCAACTCGGCGACTTCTGCAGGGCACGCCTCAATGAGCAGCATCGATGCACCAGCCGCTTCAAGGGCAGCCGCGTCGTGCAAGATGCGCAGCGCGCTCTCCGCACTTCGACCAGCACTCGTGTACCCACCCTTCATCTTCGATTGCTGCGGACGGCTACCAATATGCGCGACCACCGGAATTCCAGCGCGCGCAAGTTTTTCCACCAGCGGAGCGAACGAGCGATCAAGTTCTAGTTTCACGCAGTCTGCGTTGCCTTCGGTCATGAATCGACCAGCGTTCCGAATCGCTTCCGCCTCATCCGCTTGGTAACTCATGAACGGCATGTCCGCCATCACAATGCGCGACGGCGCGCCGCGCTTGACAGCAGCAGTGATGGTGACCATGAAATCAAGCGGCGCATTGATGGTGGACGAGTAGCCCAGGATCATCTCCGCGGCGGTGTCGCCAACCAGCAGTACTTCCAGGCCGCTCTTTTCCAGCCAGCGCGCCGTGGTGGCGTCGTAACACGTGAGGCAGGAGAATTTGGCGCCAGACTTCGCCATGCGGCCAAGGTCGCGCAGTGTCAGATTGGTTGGAGCGTCAGCCATACCGGGAGTGTAAATGGGGACCGCCATCATCGCCGCACAGTGCAGCGGCAATTTTCAGCGCCGGTTATCAGCGGCGCATCGGGTTCTGCACCACATTATCGCGGCCACAGACGATCAGGTCGGCAATCTCAATCACTTCCTTGAAGCTCTCCTGCGCCTGCTCAAGGCTGAAGACCGGCGAGAGCACCTTGCCCTCAGCAAGATGCTCATAGGTAGCAACCGTGTCGCCCGCCACAAGGACCGTTGCGCTTGGCTGCGGCAACAGCAATCCGCACGAGCCCTGCGTAACGCCGTACAGCGGGAACAAATCAACGCCCATCGCCAGCGTGTCCGGCGAAGACTTGCAGCGCTGCAGCAGCGTGATCTCCGCGCGTAATGACT
>CANJHD010000076.1 GCA_947474065.1 Planctomycetaceae bacterium | reverse complement strand
ATTTCTGCATGCGCTCTTCGGAATCGTCCGCTCGTTGCGGGCGGTTGGTTGTTGTTTGTCGCGCACGCGCTTTGGAATCACTACTCACGCTTGAAAGGCACCGTCACATGAATCCGTCTGAATTACTCGCGTACCTCTCTTCCGTTGTCGCAAACGAAGTTCGCATCAGCCTCATGATTTGGGGCGCCCCTGGCGTTGGTAAGTCAAGCATTGTTGCGCAGGTCGCGCAGCAGGCGGGTCTTGACTTCATTGATATTCGCGTCAGTCAGCTAGCGCCAACAGACCTGCGCGGGCTACCGGTGCCAGAGCGCTTGGAGGAGGGCGGTGGCATTTCTCGCTGGTATCCACCGGAATTCTTGCCGCGCAGTGGGGCAGGAATCCTCTTCCTTGACGAACTGAACATGGCCGCGCCGAGCATGCAGGGCGTGGCGCAGCAATTGATCTTGGACCGGCGTGTTGGCAATTACCAGCTACCAGACGGCTGGTTTGTATGGGCCGCAGGTAATCGCAAGGAAGACCGCGCATCGGTGTTCGACATGCCCACCGCGCTTGCGAATCGATTTGCGCACCTTGAAATCTCGCCCGATGTCGAGAGTTTCAAGAAGTATGCGATTGCGCACGGTGTGTCGGAACACATCATTGCATTTCTATCGTTCCGCCCGGAACTGCTGCACCGCGTTGATCCCACGCAGCCCGCGTGGCCATCGCCTCGCTCGTGGTTCATGGCGGATCGATTGCTCACGGCAGGTCTGCCTGCAGATTCCGCAATCGGTGCAGCTGCGAGCGCAGAGCTGAGTGCCTTCATCAAACTCTTCGAAACATTGCCAGACGTCGAGGCAATTCTTGAAGGAAATGGCGAGCATGTTGACTGCCCGGCGGAACTTTCAGTTAAGTACGCCACCACCGTCAGTCTGGCGCTGCGAGCACGCAGCGGCGAACACGCCGTCAATTCGTTCCGATGGTTGTCCGCCAAGATGACCACGGAGTGGACGCGCACATTCATCCACGATCTGCGCCAGTCGATGCAGTCGAAGGGACTCCAGGGACCGCTCGCGGTTGCGCTGCTCGCGGAGCCAGCATTCAAGGCGTTCGTCAAGGATTATCACGAATTGCAGGTGACGGCATGAGTAGTACTCACGCAGTCGCGCCCGTGGGCGAGGCGCGCATCACCACGGCAGCTGATCGTGAAGCACTTCAGATTCAGCAGCGCAAGCGCATCGCTGCAAGCCAGATTCGTTTGAGTGAATCATTTCCATTCTTTGGAGCGCTCCTCATGATGGCTCCCATTGTGATGACCAACACCATTCCGACCGCGGCCACGAATGGACGAGATCTTCTATTCAACGCGGATTTCGTGCATAGCCTCAACGCGCAAGAATTAGATGGAATTCTCGTTCATGAATTGCTTCATCTGGCGTTGTCGCATGTACCACGGCGCGGGGTTCGTGATCACATGATTTGGAATGTTGCGGCGGACATCCATGTCAACGGAATCGTGTATTCGATGAAGCAACTGAAGTTGCCGGCGGGTGCGGTAGAGGACCTTGGACTTGCGCCGCTGTGCGTTGAGGAGATTTATGAAAAACTTCTCAATGACAGAAAGAGCACTTCAAAGAATCGATTGACATTACGTCGCGAGGCATACAAGCTGGATGTGGTGGACTTGGTTGAACTTCCGGACGACGGAGTGGAGTCGCATGACTCCAAAAACATCTCCGAACTATCAGCCCAACTCGTCACCACGTGGTCGTCAAATGTGAGTTGCGCATTGGGAATGGCGGGCAAGCAGCATCACGGCTCACCACCCGCCGCGCTCTTGCGCAGTGTTCTTGAAGCAAATACTCCGCAGATCGACTGGCATTCGGCGCTCTGGCGTTCGGTGGTTCGCACTCCCGATGACTTTGCTGGATTCGATCGGCGTCACCTGTGGCGCGGTCTGTATGTGGAGGTCCTTGAGGCAGACACGGTTGATATCGATGTGTGCATCGACACCAGTGGTTCGGTGTCTGACAGTCAACTCTCCGAGTTCCTGGGAGTACTGCGGAACATCGTTTGTTCGTATCCATCGGTGCGCTGCAGGCTGTACTACGCCGATTCGCAGTGTGTTGGCCCATTTGAGGTTGACGTCAATCGGCCACTCGCGTCCGCAGTCGGCGGTGGAGGAACGGACTTCCGGCCGTTCTTCGCCGCGGTTGCGGCGCGGGTGGCGGCGGACGGCGCGCGCAGCAACGTATCGCCAGCGGTCATCTACATCACTGATGGATTCGGCATGTTTCCGAAGACCGCACCGGATTTTGACGTGTTGTGGGTTGTCACTGCGGGCGGGCGGGAGTCATGTGATTTCGCGTTTGGAACGGTGTTGCGCATGGGAGGTAAGCGATGACTACAAAGAAAATTCGTTCGAATATCAGTGCTGAAGCGGCAGCGCATCCGTTGCTGGCAAGCGACCAAGCACGATCGCTCCTGGAGTACTGCGCCGCCGATCTCCGCGTCTGTCCGACGCCCGAGGTTTGGGAGAACATTGCTTCGCGGCTCAAGGAATCGGTTGGAACCAAGGCGGCAATTCGAAGTTTCCCAAATTGCCTCACCGGTGCCGCTTCGTTCTATTTCACCGATATGCATAAATCTGGGTGCATCGAGGAACAGATTGTCTGGGCGGTGCAGTACGGCGTGTTGGATATTGCCGACGCGTTGTTTCGATCGGTGCCGCACGCGCAGTGGTACCTCGGGTCAGTCAATCTGCATTGGATGGACACCATTGGCGGGCAGGTTCCGCGGTACAACCGGGCACAGCGAACGCAACGGCGCGAGAAGGTGTTGCGTGCGAAGGCGAAGCGTGATGCAACGGAGCCGGTTCCGTTGATTCTGCACATTCCGCACAGCCGAGTGGCGATACCAGCTTCCTTGAAACGTGAGTTTGTTGTTCGTCACAAGAAGTTGTCTGCTCATCTGGCGGCGTCGACGGATCACTTTACGGATGAGCTGTTCGATAGCAACCTGCCGAACACCCAGGCGCTGATCTTCCCAATCCGCCGCTTGGCGGTTGATCCGGAGCGATTCGAGCGAGATGCGTTGGAGCCGATGGCGAAGCGCGGGCTAGGTGTCCTCTACGAACGTGGTCATGACGGAAACGTGATTCGGCTGCCGATCAGTGGAGCGCGGCGTGAGGAGATCCTGGCGGCGTGGTACCGGCCGCATCATGACTGGCTCACGCAGTCGGTGGATGACGCGCTCGGGCGTGCGCCACGCGCGTTAGTGATTGACTGCCACACATTCCCTGATGTGCCGTTTGCAATGGACGCGGATCAGAAAGTGCCGCGTCCAGACGTGTGCATTGGAACGGCGGGCATTCATACGCCAGTGTGGCTTGTGCGCGCTGCGACAAAGTGGTGCACGTCGCAAGGCTGGTCGGTGCGGGTTGACGCGCCGTACTCCGGGTCGATGGTTCCCCTGAAGCACAACAGTAAAGACCGGCGCGTCCTTTCCATCATGATTGAAATCAACCGTGCGCGGTACATGGAGTTGCAAGGCACACAGGCGGTGCGTCGCGCATCGTTCAAGAAGTGCAAGCGATTCGTTTCTGGTCTTGTGGCGACGTTGCGCGCTGCGGTGGCGCGTGACAATGCAGTGAACAATTTGAAAGTCAGAAAGAGGAAGTCACCATGAACAACCCGTGGCCAGATTCATACCCAGACGACCATACGCGCGCCGAGCAGTTTCCGGAGCGTGCCATCATGGCGTCCGATCCATCGACGCCGATTGAGAAACTTGTAGAGCTACTGACACACTTTCCATTGGAAGTGTGCGGCAATCCCGCGTGGCAGTTGGCTGTCATTGCATCTCCATCGATCATTGGTACTTTGAAGCTCGACCAACTTGAAGCGCTTGTCGAGCACGAAAGTACCGGCGGTGGCTTGTGGATGAGCGTGGCGAAGCGGGTGACAACTGTCAAAGGCGATCCCAAGCAATATCTAGTGGATTACATCCAGTGGAACATCGCTTCGCGTGCCGACGCTGCCAAGAGTGTTCTTGAAGTTCTTATCAAGCCATGGGATCAGCGCAAGATGGGAACGCCGGCGCAAGAGCTGGCACTTCATCGGTTGAACCATCCGGAAGGATCGGGGATCGGTTGGCAAGAGACGGTTCCGCTTGCGATCGCGGTGAGTGACTACGGCCGTAGCAAACTTCACAGGCAGCGGGATCGATTTATCAGTGGGCTGCTTGCTGAAGGCCACTTGAGTCCGAGTGCGCCAATTGTTGCGGGTCTTGTACTGCTTGGTCGAAAGGATGTGAGTGCACGGATCATGAGGCACGTACCGCCAGAGGCGAAGTTGTTGCACGCGATGGACAAGTACCGAACGATCGGCCGAACCGGTCGGGTCGATCCGGTTGATCTTCTATTGCGAGCGGCCATACGTTGCTGGAACAGCAGTGTGTCACTTGGCCGCCTTCCGTATCGTTGCGACGACACACCTTTTTCGTATCGGCGCATCAGTGATCCGATTTACTACACCCCGTTCGTAGCGAGTTTCGCATCACTCACGGAAGCGGCGGACGCTGCGCCCCCGGCTGCCGCGGAAGACGATCGACCAGAAGCCGCGAAATTCCCTCGAATACTCGCCGATTTTTGGAAGCGAACGCGCGTTGAGCGATCGTGTGCCCCGTGGGTCAGTGACACCGCCGAGCATCTCGCACTTCTCTCGAGTGACTTGTGCCCGGCAGAACTGCTCCAGACACGTGCACGGTCACGCGACTGGATGGTCAGGCTGAGCATCGCCATGAGTCGCACGGTCGACCGTTCCACACTCGAACAACTTCGGCTCGATCGCCACTGGTTGGTTCGCAGCGCAGCCGAGGATGCGATCGTCCGGTACCCCGTGCCGACGCCGAAACCGCACCGGGCAGGACTACGCGAGATGACTCAAGAGGACTGGGATCAAATCACCAAGGGCGGCGTCTTGATGTACTTCGGAAACAAGCCAAAGGCGTCATCTACCCAGCAGGCTCTGCCGCTTCTACAGCCACAGTTGCAGCAGGAATCAAACCACCCAACGCTACCGCAGGCATAACGGCAACCTGAGTTCCGTGATGAAGACGGCTACCTACGTTCCGCGATGATTTCCATCACGGTCGGCGCCATCAAAAGCGCGCCGGGTTGCTGTGATGCGTCGTCAATCTCGGCGAAGAGTTCTTCCGTCCACTGCGGCGTGGCAAGTTTCAGCGCGACCAGGCGCGCTGCGTAGGTACGGATGAACCCGGCGGGCCAATGCCAGAGTGGCTCGGACGGCCGCGCGACCCGCGCGATCGGGCGCAGGGAGGTGACGGTCATGCCGGCGTCGTTGATGAGCGTGGGAAGGCGACCTGCAATGTTCGCATTTCCACCGTCCGCGGCGAAGCTCTTCATCGCCAACTGCACAAACTCCGCCACGCGCGGTCCGTTCGGATGGAGCGCATAGGTTTCGTAATGCACATACTCGTGGAATGCAACGCGACCTCCGGGGGCGAGCGCGTCGCGCACGGCGCGCACCAGCATGGCGGGATCGCGCACAAACATAGCAACCCAGCGGCACCACACGGCATCGAACTGCCCGTGCATATCGGCGGGGAGTGGGGCGTGCATCAGGTCAAACACGCGAATGTCCGTGTTGGGACTCTTGTGAGCAATGGCGCGCTGTTGCGATTGACGCACAAATTCTGGCGCGATGTCGAGCCCTGCAACGCGCCCTTCGGAGCCGACTTCTGCAAGGAGTGATTCGAGTACGAGTCCGGGGCCGCATCCAATGTCGAGGACGCGAGACCCGCGCGTGATCCCTGCCGCGCGCCAAGCGTGGCGCATCTCATCGAGCCACAGTGCATGCTGGCTCGCAAGCCGATCGCGTTCTGCGTCGTGCGTACCGAGGACGTATTCGTGAGTGGGGCGGGGCTTCATCACGTGTATGAGTGTGATACAGCAGATCGGATGGGGTTGAATCTTTAGATGGCGGATTACCGCGTTACCACGTTACCGCGTTGCCGTATCGCCGTATCGCCGTATCACTGCGTCGCCGCGTGTCTGCGTAGCAGCGCTGCCGCGTGTCCGCGTCGCCGCGCATTCACCGCTCCCGCGACACCTGCGGTAGATTGCCGTGATGCCCCGCAGAGTCGCCATCGTTGCAGCCATCCGAACACCGATCGGTCGTCACGGCGGCGCGCTTGCCTCGGTGCGCCCCGACGACCTCGCCGCGCATGTCATTCGTGCCGCTGTTGCGCGCGCGGGCATTGACCCGACACTTGTTGACGATGTCTACTTTGGTGCCACTAACCAGGCGGGCGAGGACAATCGCAACGTGGCGCGCATGGCTGCGCTCTTGGCGGGTCTGCCCGCGACCGTTCCTGGCGCCACCGTCAATCGCCTGTGCGCACCGGGCCTTGAGGCCGTGAACATCGCCGCACGCATGATCGAGTCAGGCGCTGGCGACATCATGATCGCGGGCGGCGTTGAGTCGATGAGCCGCGCGCCGTATGTCCTGAGTAAGTCTGAGCAAGCCTTTGGCCGCGAACAGCAGATGTTTGACTCCACCATCGGTTGGCGCTTTGTCAATCCACGCCTCGCAGCAATGTATCCGCCGATCTCGCTGGGTGAGACAGCAGAGAATGTGGCGCGCGCGCACGGCGTCTCGCGTGCGGACCAGGATGCGTTTGCGCTTGCGAGTCAGCAGAAGTGGGCCGCCGCACACGCCGCCGGTCGATTCCGCGACGAGATTGCGCCGGTGGAGATTCCGCAGGGCAAACTGCCGCCGATCAACTTCGACACCGATGAACATCCACGCCCGGACACCACGCTCATCAAGCTTTCCGCGCTGAAGCCAGCGTTCTCAAAGGCCGCCGACGCGACAGTGACTGCCGGCAACTCGTCAGGCATCAACGATGGCGCTGCGGCACTGGTCTTGGTCGAAGCTGCGCGCGCCGCCGCGCTTGGGCTGAAGCCGATCGCCTTTGTTGGAGCATGCGCGTCAGCGGGTGTGGATCCTGCGCACATGGGCATCGGTCCAGTGCCCGCGGTTCAGAAACTCTTCGCGCACACGGGGCTTTCTGCGGGTGATATCGATCTGGTCGAGTTGAACGAAGCATTTGCGGCGCAGTCGATTGCGTGCGTGCGCGGCCTTGGCTTTGACATGGCGCGCGTCAATGTGAATGGCGGCGCGATCGCGCTCGGTCATCCTCTTGGCGCAAGCGGCGCGCGCATTGTGGTAACGCTTCTCCACGAGATGCAACGCCGCAATGCGAAGCGCGGTATCGCTTCGCTCTGCGTGGGTGTTGGGCAGGGGATTGCGACGCTCTTTGAGCGGGCGTAAGTTCGTTCAGCCAGTCTTCTTCAATCCGCTCTCGATCGCGCCGACAAGCGCGTCGATGTCCGCCTCGACCATCGGCGTGGACAACATGCCCGTGCATGTTCCAACCAGCAGGAATCCCTCGTTGAAGAGATGTTCAAGCATCATCTTGAGTCGGCGGTTTTCGTCGGCGTTGGTGTACGCCTCGCGGTAGTTCGCTGGCACATCTGCCTTCATGTGTAAGCGGAACATGCTTCCGCCGCCCGTAACACTTGCGCACGCATTGGTGCGATGGATCGCTTCTGCAATGCCGTTGCGGGCGCGGTCGCCGAGCGCGTTCAGGCGGGCCACAGCGCGCTGGTCGAAGTGCTCCATGGCAATACGACCGGCCGTCATCGTGACTGGATTCGCGGAGAACGTTCCCGAAAGTGGGAAGAGGAGTTTCGCCGCACCTGGATTCAGGACTTCCATCACTTCGGCACGACCAGCAAGCGCGCCGACAGGGAAGCCGCCACCGATCATCTTGCCAAGCGCGGTGAGATCTCCATGAATTCCGTAGCCCTGCTGCGCGCCGCCGTATTGGGTACGGAAAGTGATGACTTCATCAAGCACAAGCAGCGCGCCGTTCTTGTCCGTCCACTCACGCATCGCGCTGACAAACTCCGGCGATGCAGGCTTCAGACCCACGCGATGCGGCAGAAGGTCGAGCAGCACGCATGCCAGATCGGCGCGATGCTCATTCAGCAGCGCGATCGATCGGTCGACATCGTTGAAGGGAATGATCACAACATCATCCATCGCTGATTGCGGCTGCCCATGCACCAATGCCACGCGATTGGGGTGATCAACACTTCCCCAGTTTGCAGGTGACGAGCCTTGGCTCGTTTCAACATAGTCATAGGCACCGTGGTAGGCGCCTTCTACTTTCGCAATCTTTGGACGACCCGTGAACGCGCGCGCCGCCTTCAGCGCGGCCATCACGGCTTCGGTGCCGGAATTCACGAAGCGAATCTGATCAAAGCCCGCGCTGCGCGAGCAGATGTGCTCCGCATGCAGAACTTCCTGCTCAGTGGCCATCATGAAGGCGCTGCCGCGCGCAACTTGCTCCGAGACAGCCTCAACAATCGGCGCGTAGGCGTGTCCGTGGATCAGCGATGCCACATTGTTGGCGAAGTCGATGCGCGTGACTCCGTCGATGTCAGTAACTCGACAACCTTTGCCGTACGCCACATAGGGCGGGACCGATGACCAGAGGACGGTGTTGCGGCTGACACCGCCGGGCATCACCTTCTTGGCGCGCTCAAAGAGTTGCGCGCTGCGGCTGGTTGCTGGAGTGGTTGCGCCCGTGGTGGAGTTGGTGGTCAATGGAGTTTCCTCACTTGCGAGCGTGGTTTGCAATGATCGGCGCACCGGTGCGCTCTTGCACAAAGTCAAAGGCTATGCCGGGGGCGAGTTCTACAAGCGCGAACCCGCGTTCAGTGACATCAATGACGGCGAGATCCGAGTAGATGCGCGTCACCACGCTGCGACCAGTGAGCGGGTAGGTGCAGCGCTGGACAAGCTTCGGCTCGCCCTCCTTGGTGACATGCGTGGTCATTACAAACACGCGCTTCACGCCAGCGACCAGGTCCATCGCGCCACCGACGGCGGGAATCGCGTCGTCAGCGCCGGTAGACCAATTCGCCAGATCACCGTTGGCTGCTACTTGCAGCGCGCCGAGCACGGAGATATCAAGATGGCCGCCGCGAATCATGGCGAAACTGGTGGCTTGGTCAAAGAACGCAGCGCCCGGCATCATGGTCACGCGGCGCTTACCTGCGTTGATGAGTTCGGGGTCGCCTTCGCCCGCGGCGGGGGAGGGCCCCATGCCAAGCAGCCCATTCTCGGTGTGATAGATGAACGTGCGCCCCTCGGGCACATGGCTTGCGACCAGCTCAGGGATACCAATTCCAAGGTTCACATATGAACCGTTGGGGATGTCGTGCGCAACGCGCTTGGCGATTCCGTCACGCGTCCAGCCGGTGGAAGTGGTGCTCGTCATGGGTAACTTGCCCCCGCTTCGTTGAGCGCGGATTCAAGTGCCGGCGACGGCACATGCACAACGCGGTCCACAAAGATGCCGGGTGTAACGATCGCTTCTGGATCAAGCGCGCCAGCTTCAACAACTTCCGCGGCTTGCACAATGGTCACGGTGGCGGCGGTAGCCATCATGGGCGCGAAGTTTCGTGCGGTGCGGTGATACAGGACGTTCCCGTGCGTGTCGGCGTTGCAGCCTTTGATGAGCGTGAAGTCCGCGCGAATGCCGTACTCCAGGACATGCTCGCGGTTGTTGAACATGCGGGACTCTTTGCCGTCCGCGAGCGGTGTTCCCACTGCGGTTGGCGTGTAAAACGCCACAATTCCCGCGCCGCCAGCGCGAATCCGCTCTGCGAGTGTTCCTTGCGGCACCAGTTCAAGTTCAATTTTCCCCGCTCGGTACAGATCGGGGAACACCGTCGAGCCAGCGGTCTTCGGGAACGAGCAGACGATCTTGCTCACGCGCTCCGCACGCAGCAGCGCGGCGAGTCCAACAAGACCTGTGCCCGAGTTGTTGCTCACCACGGTCAAACTCTTCGCGCCCTGATCAAGCAGTGCATGAATAAGTTCGATTGGACTTCCTGCTTCACCAAAGCCGCCGATCATAATCGTGGCGCCATCAAAAATATCGGCGACCGCTT
>CANJHD010000075.1 GCA_947474065.1 Planctomycetaceae bacterium | reverse complement strand
TTGCTGCTTCAGACGCACGACCAGCTCCGACGATGGCCTCACGGAACAGCGCATCCAACGAGCCCGTTGGTCCGTCCATCTACTGGATGGACAAGCCGTGGTACCCAAACCTTGAACTCATGAACACCATGTGGCTGTACCGCAACCCGGCCAAGACCGATGCCCAACAGCAAATTGAGTACCGCGAAGCGGAAGCCGAACTACGGCGCCGCGGTGCGCTGAAGTAATTCGCCACCTCAGTCGCAACGGCACGGCGGTCGCCAAGGCCGAGCAACTAAGTAGCCTTTCGGCATGAAGCCGACTGAACGACGCGCGTTTCTTGTGCAGGCAACCGCCCTTGCCGCTTACGGCGCTTCGTTTGCGTCGTCCGCCGCCGCGAGTGCTCCGCGAGCAACATCAGCACCGCCGGACAGCACCACTGCTGTTCCAGCGCCATCAGACTCGGCGAGCACCCCGCCGACTTCCGAAGTCACCGCCAACACGCTGGCGGAAGCAGAAAAACTTGCTGGCATCACCTTCACAGAGAAGGAACGCGCGCAGATCGTGCGCACAGTGAATTCCCTGCGCAAGCAGTTCCACGATCGCGCAGCACTGGGGTACCTGCCCAATCAACTGGCACCCGCAGAAGTGTTTCGAGCTGAGCTTCCCGGAATGCCAGCGGCAGCAGTCACTACTGAAGGTGATCCGTTTGAAATACCGCAATTCAAGTTGGCAGCGCGCACGCCGAGCGACGAAGAGCTGAACTACGAATCAATTCCGATGCTTGCCGCTATGTTGCGCGCGCAAGTTGTCAGCAGTGAACGCTTGACGACATTGGCGCTGGATCGATTTGATCGCCTGAATCCAACACTCTTCTGTGCCATTACTGTGGTGCGGGAACAAGCGCTCGCGCGCGCACGCGCCATGGATGCCGAACTCCGCGCCGGCACGGTGCGCGGACCACTGCACGGCATTCCGTATGCGGCCAAAGACTTACTTGACACCGCCGGCATCCGCACCACCTGGGGCGCAGAGCCTTGGAAAGATCGCGTTCCCACCACGAATGCGTGGGTCATCGACGCGCTCGACCGCGCCGGGGCTGTGCTCACCGCAAAGACTGCCGTTGGTGCACTTGCTTACGGAGACATATGGTTCGGCGGCACGTGCCGCAACCCATGGAACCCTGAGAAAGGCTCGAGTGGCTCAAGCGCGGGCAGCGCGTCAAGCGTAGCTGCCGGAATCGTTCCGTTTGCCATCGGCACGGAAACGCTTGGTTCCATTGTGAGTCCGTGCACAACGTGTGGCGTCAGCGGATTGCGCCCAACCTTCGGCCGCGTCCCGCGCACCGGATGCATGGCGCTGACATGGTCAATGGACAAGATCGGCGCCATCGCGCGTCGCACATCTGACTGTGGGATCGTGCTTGGCGCCATCAATGGATTCGATCCGCGCGATGCAAGCAGTGTCGCTCAGCCATTTCACTGGTCAATGCGCCAAGATGTGCGCGGTCTGCGTGTTGGGTTCGTACCAGAGTGGTTCGAAGGCGATGCGGCGGCGGGCTACCAACCCGTTCTTGATGCGCTCCGCGAAGCAGGCGCAGTACTTGTTGAAGTGAAACCTCCGCAAGTGGATTCGAGCGCGCTCATGTTGCCAATAGTCGCAGAAGGAGCCGCAGCGTTTGAAGAAATGACGCGCGGAAATACGGATGACATGCTTGCGTGGCAGGCCGACACGGCGTGGCCAAACACTTTCCGCGAATCGTGGTTCATTCCAGCCATTGAACTGCTGCAAGCATCACGCCTGCGCCGACGTGCCATGGAAACAATGCACACGTGGTTTATGCAGTTTGATGCCGTCGTTGCGCCACCATTCGCTGGCGACTTGTTGCTACTCACCAACTCCTGCGGACAGCCCTGCGCTGTGGCTCGATGCGGCTTTGAAAATCCGCAAACGCCACGGACCGTGACCGTCATGGCGCGCAACTTTGATGAAGGAACTGCCCTTCGCGTAGCGAGCGCAATTGAAGAGCGACTTGGAAAGTGGGACCGGTTTCCTTCGCTTTAAGCTGTTACCGCCGCGCTTTGTGTTCGAATTCCTGCAAGCCTTGCGAAATCTGCTTGGTATTCCAACAGCTCTGCCATAGGCTGAGCGTTGTGACTCTCCAGCGCCATGCTGCTACTGCCGCCCTCGCCGCTCTGCTTCTGGCGGCATCGACAATTGCAGCCACGCCGCCCATCGTGCGCGCGCCGCAGGATGAAATCATTTATCAAATCATGCCGATCGCCTGGCGCGATTCGAACCTGGACACCGTGGGCTCAATTTCCACGCGCTTTGGCGACTTCGGTGGCCTCGCCGCTACCGAGAGTCTCGACTATTTGCAATACCTTGGCGTGACGATGGTCTATCTGCAGCCGATCTTTCCGTCAGCTGCGTACCACGGATACCAACACGGCCCCGCTGACCAACTCAACTCGCGCTTCGGCACCGAGGCGCAGTTTTTGGCATTCGTGGACGCCGCACATGCGCGCGGCATCAAGGTGATCCTCGACTTTGTTGCCTACGGAATCAGCCAGAACTCGCCGTACTACGTGTCGGCGTATGGAAATCCTTCAAGCACCTACGACCCGTGGCTGGCGTTCACCAATGCCGCCAACACGTCATATGTCGGCTCGCTCTACACCACCTGGAACGGCGCGCAGGTTGGATTCATCCACTGGAATCTCTCCAACGCCGCCACCGTGACAACCGTCATTAACTGGGCAAAGAAGTGGCTCGACCCAAACGGCGACGGCAACACCGCCGATGGCGTTGACGGATTCCGACTCGACCACGCATGGGCAAGCGGCGGCGAAGGCTGGGGCGCCAACATCACCTTCTGGGAAACGTGGTGCACCGCATTGCGCACGCTGCGTCGAGACGTCTTCATTTTCTGCGAGCCATCGGACTGGGGCAACTACGGCACCGACCTCCTCACCGCGAACGCATTTGATGCAGTGATCACCAAGCCCTGGCAGTTTGCCGCGCGTTCAGCGGTCACGAACCGCAATGCTTCTGGTCTCTATAGCTCGATGGCGACCACCGTTGCCGCAGTTCCGCCAGGAAAGTTCATCGTTGCACAGACCAGCGACCACGACGCCAACCGGCTCGCGTCCGATTTCGGCAGCAACAACGCCCGACAACTACTAGCAGCCGCCATCCTCTTCACGCAGCCGTTCACACCGAACATCTACTACGGCGACGAGATCGGCATGAAGGGCACAAAGGCGGGCGGAACGACCGACGCAAACGACATTCCCCAGCGCGAGCCATTCAAGTGGCAAGCAGTGGCGGGTGCGCCGATGTCCAACTACCCCGCTGCTGTTGCCGGGACGCCGCCTCCTACCTACGCCGCCAACAACGACGGCCGCAGCGTGCAAGAGCAGAAAGGCGTTGCGGGTTCGATCTTAGAGACGTACCGATCGCTGATTGCCGTGCGCAGCAACTCCGTGGCACTGCGGCGCGGTTCGTATCTCCCGGTCACCTGTCCAAACACTGGCATCTACGCATTTGTGCGCAGCGATGCGGCCGAGACCGTGCTGGTAGTGATCAACCTCAACTCAAGTTCCGCAAGCAGCACGGTTGACCTGAGCGCGTTCAACGTGCCAGCAACGGGCACCGTTCCAACGAGCCTTGAGAACGGCACAACGCTTCCGGTGATCAACGCATCGAATGAGGCTGCGTATCCCGTCTCGCTTGCAGCGCGCTCGTGGTTCATTGCACGCGCCGCGCTTTCCATTCCGCAGGTGGTCGCGCATCTAGATATCGATGGCCGCAATCTGCCGACTGACGCGGGCGCAACCGCGCTGCGTGCAAGTCAGGCGTGCCTCTCATCGTTTGCGGACAACGCCGGTGAACTCAACCAACTTTTTGCGCGCGCTGATGGCGACGCGCTACGCGTTTCAATCACTGGCAACTTGCCGCAAGATGGCACTTCGCTCAATCTCTTCATTGACATTGATCCGGGCGCGGGTACTGGGCAAAATCGCCTTGTCACAGCGCACCTTCCTTCGCCGCCCGGCGGTCTTGCGCTGCTCGACGGAACAACATTCGACGCAGGCTTCACGCCGGACGCGCTCTATTACGTGAACACGGTCGGCTCGCTTGTGTATGTCGATCGCATCGCGCTGCCGAGCGCAGGCACACTCGCCACGAAAGATTTCCGAGGCACCGTAGCGCTCAACTCCGGGCACGGAACGCTCAGCGCTGGCAGCAATCCAAACAACGTGGAAGTTGGCTTCGACGACACCAACACAGCGGGCATCACCGCTACGAGCGTTGCTAGTGCCGGCACTGCAACTCAGGGCATCGAGTTGCGTATTCCGTTTGCAGACCTCGGCCTTGCGCCCGACTTCGCGGGAACAGTGGCGCTCACCGCGTTCATTGAACACGTGGACGGCACGGTCTCCAACCAATGGCTCCCCGCACTGCCCGCGGGAAGCGCCGACCTTGGTCTGGCCCCGAACGTCAACAACATCGCCGGCACGCAGCACCTGGCCGTGTTCCTTGGAGCATCGGCCGACTTGGACGGTAACGGCTCGGTGAACGGCAGCGACCTCGGCATCCTGCTCGGAAACTGGGGCCCGACCCCGCCTGGCTCCGGCACCGCCGTTGGCGACCTCAACCGCGACGGCACCGTGGACGGAGCTGACCTCGGTCGATTGCTTGCGCAGTGGGGCGCGAACGGTGGTTGATCGGCAGCATGACGTAACGGGGTAAGGTGCCGGGTGTGATCGTTCCATTAACCACATGCGATTTCCTAGAACGCGCAGAGCTGGTCTACGGCAATCGCGTGGGAATTGTTGACGAGCCGAACCAGCCAGCACCCGACATGGGCGCATTGACCTACGGCCAAGTCGCTGAACTTGCACACCACTGCGGCGCAAATCTGGAATCACTCGGAATCGCCGTCGGAGACCGCGTTGCCATCGTTTCGCAGAACTCTGCCCGACTGTTGATCGCCCTCTACGGCGTGACTGCGGCTGGTCGCGTCTTGGTTCCCATCAATTTCCGGCTCAGCGCCGCGGAGATCAAGTACATCGTTGCACATTCGGGCGCGCGGCTGCTGCTGGTGGATCCAGAGCTTGCCGAAGCACTCCGCGATGTCCCGTGCGAACAGCGCGCAATCCTTGGTGCGGAGTCAGACGCCCTGCTCTTCAGCACGCCGCGCCATGCCCCGACGCCGTGGGCGCGCGACGAGCAAGCCACCGCCACCATCAACTACACGAGCGGCACCACCGCGCGACCGAAGGGCGTGCAACTCACGCACCGAAATCTTTGGACCAACTCCGTGACCTTCGGCCTGCACCTCGGCACGAGCGATCGCGACGTGTATCTCCACACTCTTCCCATGTTCCATTGCAACGGATGGGGAATGCCGTTCGTACTTGCAGGCATGGGTGCGCAGCAGATCGTGCTGCGCAAAGTCTCTGGCGCGGAAATCCTGCACCGAATCGAACGCCACGGCGTCAACATTCTGTGCGGCGCTCCGGCAGTTGTCAGCGCTGTTCTTGATGCTGCTTCCGAATGGAAAGGCCCTATCCCTGGGCGCGACCGCGTGCGCATGGTTGTCGCAGGCGCACCTCCACCGACACGCACTATTGAGCGCGTGGAAACCGAACTCGGCTGGGAATTCATTCAACTCTACGGCCTCACCGAAACATCGCCGCTCCTCACATTCAACCGCGGGCGCCAAGAATGGGACGGACTCGAAACATCCGAGCGCGCACATCTCTTGTCGCGCGCCGGTGCGCCTGCACTTGGCATGCACGTGCGCACCGACGTGCACGGCGAAGTGCTTGCGCGCGGAAATGTGGTGCTCGAAAGCTACTGGCAGGAACCGGCCGCCACCGCTGCCGCGATCGAAGATGGTTGGTTCCACACTGGCGACGGCGGAACGATCGGCGATGATGGCTATCTCACTATCTCCGATCGCAAGAAGGATGTGATCATCACGGGCGGCGAAAATGTGTCATCAATTGAAGTGGAAGATGCGCTCTGTTCGCATCCGGCGGTTGCGGAGGTCGCGGTGATCGGCATACCGGATGAAAAATGGGGCGAAACCGTGAAGGCGCTCGTGGTCCTAGTGCCCGGCGCAACCAGCACCGAGCGGCACCTCATTGACCACTGCCGCACCCTGCTGGCTCACTACAAGTGCCCAACCAGCGTTGAATTTCGCGCGGAACTTGTGCGCACCGCCACCGGGAAACTGCAGAAATTCAGGCTTCGCGCACCGTATTGGGAAGGCCGCGATCGGGAAGTGAACTGAATTTCGAGTGCCGCGGTAGTAATCGATCGTGGAATTGCGCTCCTGAGTGGCGAATCGTCGAGCCTGATCAGGCCATCGCGCGGATGATCAATTCATCGCCCTTGGCTTCGGCGATGTACAAAGAATGCCACCACCGCGAGCACAACCGCAAGAATCCCGGTTGCTACTGCGTTACCGAGATGAAGTCCATCTTCCTTGGTCATGTAGTCGCCCATCGCCGCGCCCAATGGATGCGTCACGATGATGCCGGCCCAGTAACACGAAACCCGCGAACTTTTGGTGAAGAGCGCAATGCATGTCAAAGACACCAAGAGTGCAATGAGAATTCCCGCCGTCAAGCCATCTCCCACGCCGAGTCCAGCGAGCGGTATGTGGTGCGCGGCAACCCATTCGCCAAACGGAGTGTCGGCAAGCGTCTGACCATCAAGATCAAGCTCTGCCTTGGAAAGGAGATCTCCGATGGCGGTACCAAGCGTGCTGCTCGCAAGTATCGCCAGCCAATACAGGCTTTCTCCACGCCGATCGAGTTCCGCCTTCAAGTCGAGCGATTGCGTCCACAACTTCCACGCGAGCAAGGTGACCAGCAAGATCACCGCGATGAACATCGTTGGAAGCGGATATCCGAGTCCAAGCGAACGTGAAGCAAAATCCGCCAACGTTGTGCCGGCAATTGAGGCGAGCGTCAGCGTTGTCCAGTACAGCGATGCGTGAGATCGCGGCGATAGCACTTCTGCAATCATGGCAATAGCGAAGAGCGCAAGCAAGACCACTGTGCCGCCGCCGTACCCAAAGCCAAGCGTCTGCGATATCAGATCACCCGCTGTCTCGCCCAAGGTTGTGGAACTGATGACTAGCGCCCAGTAGAGACCATCAATACGGGGTAGCGATTTATGACGCATCAGTAGTTCCTCATCGAAAGACGCGAGCCGGGGCGAATCGAACCGGCTCGCGGGCCATCCGCCAATCACTCAAATTTCAGTTCTTCCCATCCTTCTTTACATCAGTCTTCGTGTCTTTCTTCACATCCGTCTTCGCGTCTTCCTTGGCTACTTCTTTGCTCTCATCCGCGCCGGCTTCCTCAAATCCATCCGCAACATTGCCAGCTGCATTGACAACCACTTCATGCGACTTGCCGTTAACAGTGACGGTGACTTCGTAAGAAATCGTTGTTACTAACAGCGATTCGCTGAACTTTGCGCCGGGGTAATGCTTGACGAGCGCCGCCATCGCAGCCGCGGGCATCTTCTCCTGCGCGACAGCGCGCTCGGTCTCCATCACATCTCCAGCGGACGAAACCACCATGGCACAGACGACGTTGCCGTCGGTGTAGTCAATCTCATAGGTAGTGATGCCGTCATCGGAAGACTTCGTCACCTTTTTCACACTACTTTCGGCAGTCACCTTCGTCACTGCGGCTCGTGCTGCAGCGGGCATATCCGCCAACTTGATCTCCATCTCCTCATCGTCGCCGTCGGCCCGCACCGCCGCTACGTTCAAAGAGGGATGGCAAAGCGAAGCGACCGCAAATGAGCCGAAGCCCGCAACACCAACGAGGGAGAGCATGACGAGAGCGCTGTTGCGAAGTTTCATGAGATGTTCCTTTTAAATTGTTAACGACACGCCAATTGAATCCGCCAGCATGGTACGAGGACGATCCGCGACCGTTCCCCTTTGCTAGAGCAACTCGTTCATCGATACATAATCTTCTTCGTCCACGACGCGATCAGCATGCCGATGACGGAAATACCGACTGCTCCCTCAAGCACAGCAAGCAACCTCGGCAGTAGCCCTTTGGGCGCGAGATCTCCATAACCAATGGTCATGAATGTGATGCCGCTGAAGTAGACATGCGCACCGAAGCCCTCGCCTGGAACACCATCGAGCAAATACTGCACGGAACCGAAGAGGACGATCCCTAAGACCGTAACGAACAGCAAGCGCATTGGACGCTCACCGTAGCCCCATAGAAAGTTCATGAGCATCGAAGACAGCCATCCACGGATGGCGCGCACGCGAAGGCTCAATCGCTCATGCTCAGCAGTAAACGCGTGCCGATGCAACATATACCGCTCGTAGGTCTTCTCCATGTAAGTCAGTTCGCCAGCATCAGCGAAATGTCCCATAGACATGGCATTGAGTTTGAGGTTGCGACAGATGCGCGTAAGAACGCGAGGATCGGTGTCCTTGCGAAGCCGGACTGTCTGCAGGGTGATCTCGCACTCTTTGAATGAGCAGAAATCCAATCGGCAATTTTCAATCCGAGCGTTTGAGAATTCGTTCTTCTGAAACTTTGCGTTGATGATGTCACAGTTCTCGAACACCGTGCCACGGAGATAGCACTCGGAGATCGACGCCTGGCTGAGATTACAGCCGATAAGGTGCGTGCCCTTGAATCCGACATCGCGGATGGTTGACCAGCGGAGATTGACGTCGCGCATCATGGCGCCGTCGAGTTGCGTCTGTTCAATGCGGATGCCGCGCAGGTCTAGGAATGTCCGCCCATCATGTTGCATGGTTGGAACATCTGCCTCAGCAGTGTGCCCATGCAGCGCCCGGATTGCTGCAGCCGTCAATTCTGTTGTCCATCGCGAACGCAGGTGCTCAACGCTATCACTCATGGCACAATCCTTAAGAAATCATGGTTTCCAAACGTGAATTGAGAAGTCTACATCTCATTGCTTCAATAGTCCGCCGTGCAGGTTGCCAACGCGTTGTAGGCTCATTGCATGGCACTCAACGCTCGCCGTCTTGGACTCCTCGCCTATCTTCCACTCGCAATGTTGGCCATGGCGGGCGAACCAACCTCTGTGATCCCCGCGCCGCGCGACGATGCCGATGCAATCGCACGTCAGGAGCAACTGATTACCCGCGTGCGCGACGCAAAGGGAACGGTGCCAGTGGTCTTTGTGGGCGACAGCATCACCCAAAGCTGGGACGCTCCCGGCAAAGAAGTGTGGGACACCCTGCTCGCGCCACTCGGGGCGATGAACCTTGGCAACAGTGGCGACCGCACCGAGAACGTCCTGTGGCGACTTCAGAAAGCGCCGCTGACGCCGCTCAAGCCGCGTGCGATCGTGCTCCTCATCGGCACCAACAATGTTGGACACGGAAAGAGCACCGCATCAGAAACGCTTGCTGGGATCCAGCGCGTGGTTGCGACACTCCGCACGCAATGCCCGGACGCAAAGATCGTGCTCATGGCCGTCTTCCCGCGCGGCGAGCACATCAACAACATGCGCGGCGATCTCATTCAGGTCAATCAAGCGCTCGCCGCCGACCCGCAACCCGGCGTGACCCTCGTCGACATCGGAACACGATTCATTGACTCACATGGCGACGTTCGCAAAGAACTCATGCCGGATGCACTGCATCTATCTCCAACGGGCTATCGCATCTGGGCAGAGGCCGTGCTGCCGCTCATCACGCCCGTGCCTGAACACGGCCGGTGATCAACCGCTCCGTGCTATCAGCACGCGCCTACGCGGATCGTTTGAACGCTCGCGCCCGATACCATCGTGCTCCATGCAGAACTACCAGCGCAACTTCATTGACTTCATGCTTGATGTCGGCGTTCTGACTTTCGGCGACTTCACCACCAAGAGCGGGCGCAAGACCCCGTACTTTGTGAATACTGGGAAGTATCGATCCGGCTCGCAGTTGGCAACACTCGGCCGCGCCTATGCCGACGCCATTGAACGATCGTTCCCTGAAGGGTTCGACTGCCTGTTTGGCCCGGCATACAAAGGCATCCCACTGGTAGTGGCCGTGTCCATGGCGTTTGC
>CANJHD010000074.1 GCA_947474065.1 Planctomycetaceae bacterium | reverse complement strand
GACGGCTGCGTAGCTCACGCCCGTGAGCGTGAGGGTCGAGCCCGCGAGGAGCCCAACAAACTTGGTCAGACTCATATGCGTTCGCTCCTTGTATCGGGTCGGGGCTCTGACATTTCACCCACAAACCCAGTGACGAATTCCCAAATCTTGGCGCCCACCAACGCGGTGGGCAGACGTGAGACTCAACCGCTATCGGCAAACTGCAGCCGATTAGTTGAAGGGCGGATCATAGCAAGGTCAAGGGATGCGTGTTGCCATTTGGTCAAAATCTGCCCTAGGAGGTCAATAAAGGCGTTTCTAGAGTTCATTGAACAAAGGCAGAATTGAGGTTGGCAATTGCGTAAAGAACAATCTCATAAACACTTAAGGCGAATGCGGTGGCTTTCTTTCGATATTGGGTGACGGAGTCGCACAATGAGCAATTTTTCTGGTGAATTCCTCGCCGAACGGACACTCCAGCGTGTTGCAGTGGCGTCTCTGTGGTTCAGAACAACAATTGCATCTGGGCACGAAGGACGACTTCCCCGTTTCCTTCACCAGTGTTAGTGGCTCGCCAGTCGGCGCCTGCGATCGATTCGCCAAACAATCCGTTGGAGAACTGAACGGCGTTGAATGCATAGCCGCCGTCGAGCGTGAACTTCACTGCGTTCTTGTTGAAGTAGTAGTTGAAGCCGACCGTGGCGATGTTCAACGATTGCTGGCTCAAAGCAGAGTTGGTTGATGAGGCCTTCTGATCAGAGTCCACAGCGAGATACTCGTAGCGAGCGATGAGTTCGAGCGCATCAGTTACGAACACTCCGCCTTGTGCGACAGCGCCGTAAGAGAGCGCGCCTTCAACACCAAGATCGCGCGCGGTGGATCCGCCGTTATAAAGATAATTGCCGAGAAATGCAGTCCAAAAGCTCCAGCCATCGCCACGCAGATTGATGTCTGCGGTGTAGGTCAACAGCGTTACTTCATCAGTCAGAATTGGTGACAACTGGCCGTTACCGATAGTCCTGCGGCCAGATGGCGGCACGCCGCCAGCGCGCTGCCAGTTCATGCCCGCGCCGATCATTGCCGCAAACGGACTGCCGCGCCAACCCTGCATGTCTTTGAATTGCCCCCATGCGCCGTCGAGCCGGTACTCCGCGCGCCCAGTAAACGCGAATGATGTGGGATTGCCGTTGCTCTGCACTTCAGCCAGATTCCGATTGCCACCGCCATCGTTGTATGAGCCGTAGGCGCGAATGTCTTCCGACTCCCAGCCGAGCAAGATGCCTTGGGTGAATTTCGTGCTGTAGTACTGATTCACCAAGGAGCGCTCAGCAAACTGCTGCGTGCGGCTCGACGTGTTCTCTTCGACATTGAAGATGTTCTTCCATTGGCCCACGCGGACGAAAAACCCATCGCCGAGTGCCTTCTGAACAAACACATCTTCAAAGCTGAGTGGCTGACCTGAGTTTTGTCCATCACGCTCATAGGCGAACTGGATTCGATAGGTCCAACTTGGGTCGAAGACGTGACCGAAGAAGTTCAATTTCACGCGGCGAAGCTCGAATCCGTACTCATTTTGGATGTCGCCGTTACCAGTGCGTTGCGCAGTGGTGAGTGCTTTGTTTGGCTGATACGAGTACGCAAACCGCGACTGCAATTGTCCTTCGATATTCAATCGGTAGTTACCGTCGGCGCTGGCCATGAAGAAGTTCTTGTCGTAACCGGCGGTAGCGCCATCACTCTGGAACGACGTGCGAGTGGAAGAGTCGCTGAGTGCATCGGTGACAATGCCGCGAATCTGCTGGGCGCGCTGGGTAGTTAGCCACGACTCGCCGTTCTGAGATTTCAGCGCATCGATCTCTTGCGCCTGTGACTCGTTGGAACGCTTGAGCTCATCAAGTTGCTCCTGCATGCGTTGCATGGCGTCATCGCCAGCTGGGGTAGCGGCACTTGGCGTGCTAGCGGCGTGAGAAACATTGCTTAATGTGAAAGTTGCAACACATGCGGTGCCCACAAGTCTGGTGATGCTGAACATGATTTCTCCTCTTGGTTGGTCTAGAAATGGCCTGCGATGCTGGCCCCACAGTGTGAAGAATGGGTGAATCAGCATTGCCCTGATGCACTGCAACGGATCGGTTAACCGTTTCTGAACTGATTCTGAATGTGAATCAATTCTTGACGCAAATTAAATATGGCGGAACCGAATCTTCATAAAGATCCGCCCGACGACGGCGTGCAAACGAGCCGCATGGGCGCTAAACCGTGGCGCTGTTCACTCCGCGTACCCATCCCGCTTAGGCGCGCGCAATGAACCACGATTCCCTGTGTGTTTAGGCGAGGTGCTGAATGGCGTCTTGAAGATGGCCGACTGCCACGACTTCGGAACCTGATGCCGCGGCACGGGCGATATCGATCTGCGATGCAGGCACCAAGAGCAGCCGCGCACCACGCCGTACAGCGGTTTGCACACGCTGATCGATCTGACGAACGGCGCGGACCTCTCCAGACAGCGCGATCTCGCCAAGCGCAACCGTGGCTGCGCCGGCGCCGCGTTCATAGAACGCACCGGCGATAGCGAGGGCGGTCGCAAGATCGGCGGCTGGCTCAATGATTCGCATTCCGCCGAGCGCTGATGCATAAACATCTTGATCGCCGAGGCGGAGGCCACCGTGCTTCTCAAGGACGGCGATCAACATGGCGAGGCGCGCACTGTCAAGACCACTCGCGCGGCGCTTGGCGGCGCCGAGGAATCCCGTGGCGGTGAGCGCCTGAATTTCTGCAAGAAGGACGCGGGTACCAGCAAGTACTGGGGCGAACACGCTGCCCGGACGGCGAGAAAGTGCCCTGCCCTTTGCGGAATCGGCGGCGGCGGATCCACTAGAAGAACTACTGGTTGTTTCGGGGGCGAGGGTCGCTTCCTCTACTTCAATGAGACCGGCACCCGTCATTTCAAAGAGGCCGAGTTCTTGCGTGCTTCCGAAGCGATTCTTTACCGCGCGCACCACGCGATAAGAATGGTGTCGATCACCTTCAAAGGCGAGCACTACATCTACGAGATGCTCGAGGAGTTTGGGACCAGCAAGATCACCGTCCTTGGTGACATGGCCGACGATGGCCACTGCGGTGCCACTTGTCTTTGCGAGCGTCACAAGATCAAGGCAACAACGGCGAAGTTGCGCGAGGCTGCCCGGAATGGCATCAATGTCACCGCGGTAGGCGAGTTGAATGGAATCAAGCACCAGAAGGTCCGGAGCAATGCGTCGTGCTTCTTCCACAATGACGGCGAGATTTGGCTCTGCAAGGAGAAGCAAATTTTGCCCGCGTACAGCATCGGCGCTTCCATCAAGGCGATCGGCGCGCATCTTGACTTGCGCCGCGCTCTCTTCGCTGGTGGCGTAAAGAACCCGACGACCGCGCCCGGCAAGCGCAGCGGCTGCTTGCAACAGAAGCGTGCTCTTACCGATTCCTGGATCGCCACCAATGAGTGCGACGCTGCCAGGGACGAGCCCACCACCGAGGACGCGATCAAATTCAGCAATGCCGGTCGATGTGCGCGGAACATCGTGCGGCTTCACTTCCGCGATCGGTTGTGCGCGCCGACTACCTCGCGTGGCGGCAACATCTGCGGGCAGTTCGAGTGCCCCGTGAGCGGGTCGAGATGCGATATCCGACGCTTCGGTGAAGCGTTGTAATCCGTCCCATGCGCCGCAGTCCGGGCACTTGCCCATCCATTTTGGTTGAACATTGCCGCACTCGCGACAGACGAAGCTGGTCTTGACCTTTGCCATTGGCAGGATCGAGTGTAGAAGCGAGCGGTGAAGCATTTGCGACATGCAGCCAAAGCGCTGCGCAGAAATTCCGCCACGGCAATTGTGACGCCCGGCTTCTCCGAATAGTCTGCACGGATGCACGCTCTGCGCGGAATCTGGAATCTGGCCCTCTTGGGCGCCAAGACGGGCTTCCGGCTCCGCGGTCGCTACTGGACATGGCGAATGGAAACGGCATTTGGCACAGACCGTTCCAAATGGCCATCAGCAGCGGCACGCCGCAAAGCAGCGATTGAATACGGCGCTTGGGTGGGCGAGATGCGCCGCCTGCGCCGCTGAAATCCAGTGTCTAGAAGCGGCTGATCTGGCCGCAGGCGCCGGAGAGGACAGGGCCGCGCTCAGCGGCCGTCCTCGTAAGGCGAATGCGGGCCAGTACGAACGCCAGTTTGAAATGCGCCTTCGAACAGCCAACTCACGCCGGACTAAAGCGGCTCCCAAGCATCCCGATCTTCGCGTTCGGACTCGCACTCTTCGGCAAGCGCGGTCCAACAAACCACACGATGATGAGGCACAGCAAACTGCCCGCCCACATCCACTGCGTGATACCGAAGTACACAAACACCGCAGTGCATGTGAGGATCAGAAGCGCGGTCGGGATCATGCCCTCCCACGCGAGTCGCATGAGTTGATCGAAGCGGAAGCGCGGAAGCGTCCAGCGCAGTGCGATGCCCAGAGATACAACCAGGAATGTCTTGCCCGCCATCACGCCAATCTGCGTGACGATGAGTGGCAGACCGCCAACAAGCGGCAGATCCCAATGCAAGTATGCGCCGAATGGATTGATGCTCCAGCCGCCCAAGAAGAGCACTACAAAGAGTGCAGATCCCGCGATCATGTTGAAGTATTCAGCCAAGAAGAACAGTGCAAAGCGCATGCTTGAATATTCAGTGTGATAGCCGCCAACGAGCTCGCTTTCGCACTCAGCAAGGTCGAACGGGAGTCGGTTCGTCTCCGCCAACATGCACGCGTAGAAGAGGATCGCCGTGAGCGGCTGCTGGAAGATGTTCCAAACGTGAGCCTGCTGACCGGCAATGATTCCGCCCGGCGTGAAACTGCCGCACATCAGGATGACTGCGAGCATGCAGACGCCCATCGGAATCTCGTAACTGATGATCTGAGCAGAAGCGCGTAGACCACCAAGGAACGCGAATTTGTTGTTCGATGCCCAACTGCCGATTGCCACACCGTAGACCGACAGGCTGGCGATGGCGAGCATGTAGACGACACCGATATTGACGTCCGCACCAACGATCTTCACTTGGCCTGTGAGCCCAAGGAACGGGATAGTGGAGAGATCAAGAATGCCGCCCCATGGAATGATCACGAAACCGATGAGCGATGGAATCGCCAAGAGCGCAGGCGCGATGGTGAACATGCCCTTATCAACATGATTCGGCGTGTAGTCCTCCTTCATGAAGAACTTCAGGCCGTCGGCGATCGGCTGCAAGAGACCAAATGGTCCCACGCGATTTGGACCAACGCGGTCTTGCATCCAAGCAGAGAGGCGGCGTTCAAGCCAGATGGTGTAGGCGCATGCGCCGAGGATCACGTGGAGCGCAAGGGCGACCACGGTGATGCTCGCGATCAGCTGGGCGAGCGAGGCGCCGGTTGGAAGCCACGCGGGTAGGAAATCGGTCAGGGTCTGCATGAGAGGCGGAAGTATAGGGAGGCGCGGTCAGACGGTGGTTGGCACTTCAGCGCGGCTGCGGGCGAGTGCCGGGAAGTAGTCCTGAATGGCGAACACCTGCCAGTGGCCGCTGCGAAGCGCCTGGATTGCCTGAACGGCAGCGCGTGCGCCAGCGATGGTGGTGATGATGGGCAGATTCGCACGCACTGCTTGGGCGCGGATGCGACCTTCGTCAGTATTTCCGCCCTTTTTGGTGGGAGTATTGATCACCAGTTGCACTTGGCCATTGGACATCAGGTCAACAACATTGGGACGCTGGCCGGTGGCGATCTTGGGAATGGTCGTGCATGCCACGCTGTAGGTGTGCAACATGCGCGCCGTGCCTTCGGAGCACAGCACTTCGAAACCCATGCTCGCAAGACTGCGCGCTACTTCGACTGCCTGTTGTTTGTCCGAATCGCGCACGCTCAAGAACACTTTGCCAGAAGTAGGAAGCTTGACGCCGGCGGCCATCTGCGCCTTGGCGAACGCAACGGGCAGGCTGCGGTCCGCGCCCATCACTTCGCCAGTGGAACGCATCTCTGGGCCGAGCACTACATCAACACCAGGGAATTTAGAGAACGGGAAGACGCTCTCTTTGACTGCGTAGAAGCCAGTGTCAGGAATTTCTTTCGTTCCAAGTTCTTCAAGTGAAGCGCCCATCATCACCTTGGCGGCGATGTTCGCCCAGGAAACTCCCTTTGCCTTGGAAACGAACGGCGCAGTACGGGAAGCGCGCGGATTGACTTCGATGATGTAGACGGTTTCGTCCTTGACGGCCATCTGCACATTCATGAGACCGCGCACGCGCAAGCGTTCAGCCAGAGCGCGCGCTTGATCACGAATTCGATTGACAATGCTGGGCGGCAAACTGTACGGCGGCACTGTGCATGTGCTGTCGCCAGAGTGAATTCCGGCTTCTTCGATGTGCTCCATCACGCCGCACACCACGGCGCGAGGGCGAGCGCTGCGCTGCTTCACTTGGCTCGAACGACTCGCCTCGTGCGGCTCAAAATCAGCAACAACATCCACATCAACTTCGATGGCGTCGGAGAGGAAACAATCAATCAGGACCGGCGCATTTGCGAGATCACTGACATTTACTGCGGTAGTCATGTAGCGACGCAGGGCGGCCTCGTCAAAGCAAATCTCCATGCCGCGTCCGCCGAGAACATAACTCGGACGTACGAGTACTGGGTAGCCAACGCGGGTCGCTTCGGTGACTGCTTCATCAAGACTGCGCGCGATGCCTGAAGGCGGTTGATTCAGACCGAGCTCTTCAAGAATTGCCTTGAATCGATCGCGATCTTCGGCAAGGTCAATGCTTTCGACACTGGTCCCGACAATGGGAACGCCCGCAGCGACGAGCCCGTGCGCAAGATTGAGCGGCGTCTGTCCGCCGAATTGCACGATGCAACCAATGACTCCGCCGGAGCGCTCAGAGTGATCGATGCCGCCGCCGTTGAGGCGCTCAACGACATTGAGTACATCTTCAAGCGTGAGCGGTTCAAAGAAGAGAAGGTCACTGGTATCGAAATCCGTGCTGACTGTTTCTGGGTTCGAGTTGATCATCACGCTTTCGAGACCCATCTCATCAGCGGCGAACGCGGCTTGACAGCAGCAATAATCAAACTCAATGCCTTGACCGATGCGATTGGGGCCGCCGCCAAGGATGATCACCTTGGGAGTGGCGGAAATGCGCGTCTCATCTTCAGTGACGCGCTTTCCATCAACGAAATACGGCTCTTCGTACGTGCTGTAGTAGTACGGGGTGGCAGCTTCGAACTCTGCTGCACAGGTGTCGACAAGTTTGAAGACAGGCTCAACGCCCATTGCTTTGCGCGCGGCACGGACTTGCAGAATGGTGGCTGGGGTGATGGAGCCAAGCCAAGCGTTGGCTAGCTGTGCATCGCTGTAACCGGCTTTTTTAGCGGCGAACATCAGATCGCGCGAGCAGCCTTCGAGAGTCTTGGCTTCCAAGATGCGATCTTCAAATGCAACCAGTTCGGCGAATTGGCGAAGGAACCAGCGGTCGATCTTGGTGATCTGATAGACGCGGTCGACGCTCCAACCCATCTTGAGCGCGTAGCGAACAAAATAGAGGCGACCCTGACTCGGCACGGCGAGTTTGCGGAGGAGCGTGTCTTCGGGAATCGGCCAGTCAGCGGACGCGGCTTCAGTTGGTCGGAGAACTTTCGTCTCTGAACTGGTGGCGGTCGCTGTGGCACCCGTGGCCGCAGCAGTAGCGGCAGCAACTCCGGCGCTTGCGTTGGCGCGCTGTTGCTTCAGCCAGCGATCGTTGTTGTCAAGGCCAAACCCGAATCGCTTCACTTCCATGCTGCGAATCGCTTTTTGGAAGGCTTCTTTGAAAGTGCGACCAATGGCCATTGCTTCACCGACAGACTTCATCTGCGTTGTGAGCGTCTCGTCGGCTTCTGGGAATTTCTCGAACGTCCAACGCGGCATCTTCACCACCACGTAATCAATAGATGGCTCGAAGCAGGCGCTGGTGGTTCCCGTGATGTCGTTGGTGAGTTCATCGAGCGAGTAACCAACCGCGAGCTTTGCTGCGATACGCGCGATCGGGAAACCGGTTGCCTTGGAGGCGAGCGCGGAGCTGCGCGAGACGCGCGGATTCATCTCAATGACAACCATCTCGCCGGTCTCTGGGCACACGCCGAATTGCACATTGCTGCCGCCAGTTTGCACGCCGACGGCGCGCATGATGGCGAAGGCGGCGTCGCGCATTCGTTGATATTCCTTGTCGGAAAGCGTCATAATCGGCGCAACGGTGACGCTGTCGCCGGTGTGCACGCCCATCGGATCGATGTTCTCGATGCCACAGACAACGATGCAGTTGTCCTTTCGATCGCGCACTACTTCGAGTTCGTATTCCTTCCAGCCGAGCACGCTCTTATCAATGAGCACTTGACCGATCATGCTTGCGGATAGACCGCGGCGCACTGTTTCTTCAAATTCTTCGAGGTTGTAGGCGATTCCGCCACCGGTGCCGCCGAGCGTGAATGCTGGACGCAGAATTGCTGGCAGGCCGCATTCTTTGAGAAATTCGCGTGCCTCTTCAATGTTGGTGACTGTGCGCGAAAGTGGTTGGCGCAGACCAAGTTTTTCAACGATCTGCCGGAACGCTTCGCGATCTTCGGCACGATGAATGACTTCGCGATCGGCACCGATCATCTCGACGCCATGACGCTGCAAGATGCCATCGTCCCAAAGTGCGCAGGCGCAGTTGAGTGCGGTCTGGCCGCCGAGGGTGGGGAGCAGCGCATCGATCGGCGTGCCAAGTTCCTTCTCGCGGATGATGATCTTCTCGACTGCTTCGGGCGTGATTGGCTCGATGTAAGTGCGGTCGCTGAACGCGGGATCGGTCATGATCGTCGCGGGGTTGGAATTCACCAGGACGACGCGGAAGCCCTCTTCATGGAGCGCCTTGCATGCCTGCGTGCCGGAGTAATCGAACTCACAGCCCTGGCCAATGACAATGGGTCCGGAGCCGATGATGAGGATCGTGTGGATGTCTGTGCGACGTGGCATCGTGTGGAACCGACCCTGAGGCCAGCGGGGGAAAGCGGTGCGCGCGTCTGGGCGTTCGCGGCGGCGAACCGCCGCGTGCAGTGCCCAAACTTGCGGGAGGATACCGGATGGTGCATCAGTGCGACCGCTGCGTGTACACCTTGGGCTCATGATGCCGGAACCCACAGGATTCATTGCAGAAACCGCCGCGCCCGCCTTGGATCTCTTGGGGGTTGCGTGGTGGTTCGCAGCGATACTGGCTGGAGTGGTGGCGCTGATTGTGATAGCGATCGCCCTGCTCGTGGCGGTCGGCTTCATCGTGCGCGCGCGGGCTGGAGACCGATTGGCATGGAGCGGCACGATGGGAGCAATCGAGGCGCTGCTTCGACCGCTCGCGCGATTCATCCATCGCACTCGGTGGGAGGGATTCGAGCGACTCAAGATTCCAGAAGGCGGATTCGTGATTGTTGCAAATCATGCGAGCGGGCTTGATCCGCCGCTGATGCAGTTTGCAGTGCCACGACGCGTGCGTTTCATGATGGCAACCGAACAAATGCATCCGATGTTCAGTTGGTTCTGGACCCAGTTGCGCGTATTGCCGGTGAGTTACACGGCAGCGGATGCGGTGATGTTTCGCGAAGCAGTGCGCCACGTGAAAGGCGGCGGCGTGGTGGGCGTATTTCCGGAAGGCGAAATTGAACGACCGTCATGCGTGCTTGCGCCATTTGTTGAAGGAACAGGCACGCTCGTCGCACTAACGAAAGCGCCGGTGGTGTTACTTTGGATTCACGGAACGCCGACGATTGGCAACGCCCTGCTCGACCCACTTGTGCCGCGCGGTCGAGCACGCGTGCAATATGTAGGAACGTACGACTTCGCTGCCGAGGGAGTACGCGATGCGAAAGAAATCACCGCACGTCTCCGCGCGGAACTCGCGCGAGCAAGCGGATGGCCGATGCGTGAGAAGTAGATCGCTGCCAGCGGAATGAGCAACAGCAAAGGCTCCCCTGGACGCATGCGCCGGAGGGGACAGGGCCGCGCTCAGCGGCCGTCCTCGTAAGGCGAATGCGGGCCAGTACGAAGGCGTGATGCAACAACGCCTACCTGGCCGCACTCGCCGGAGAGGACAGGGCCGCGCTCAGCGGTCGTCCTCGTAAGGCGAATGCGGGCCAGTACGAAGGCGTGATGCAACAACGCCTACCTGGCCGCACTCGCCGGAGAGGACAGGGCCGCG
>CANJHD010000073.1 GCA_947474065.1 Planctomycetaceae bacterium | reverse complement strand
GGATCTTGTCGTCGATGGGAGGCAGTTGCAGGTCAGCCTCGCTTGCGAATGCAACGGGCGCGACCGCCAGCGCGGCGAGCGTGGCGGGAACGATGAATCGGGTCCAGTTTTGGGCCTTGGCCATTTTTTCGTCCTACGGGTGTGTTTGAGAGCCGAAAGGCTCTCTATGAGGACGGGATTGTACCGAAGGTCAGAATTGGCGGCAGCGGGGCAGGAGTGATTTGAACGCGCGGGATTGGCTCACATTATGAGCCGTTTCCCCGTACTGCCGTCAAAGAACGGAAACCCGCAGCCCGCCGGGATCAAGTTCAAAGGCAAACGGGCGAGCCAGGGGGTGACCCGGGTGCGATTCAAGCTGAGTTCGCACGGACTGGGCGGCCGAGGCCGATCGGCACATGATGATCAGGAAGCCGCCCCCGCCGGCACCGGCCATCGACCAGGAGGCCACGCGGCTGCCAAGTTGCGCGATCGTGGCTTCGATGTCTGGAGTGACGGACGCCGGATCGACGGTTCGCTTCAGTTCGCGATACTCGGCAAGGCGGTGTGCGAAGGCGTCCACATCGCCCGTGGCGATCTCTTGCGCCATGAGGTGTGCACCATCAACGAGGCGTGCGCGCGCGTCAACAACGGCGTGCTCGCCGCGCAGGTAGCGCAGCACCACGGTTTCCAAGATATCGCGCGCCATACGACGACGGCCACTGTAGAGGAGCACCGCGCGTTCGTGCAATGCGTGAACGAACGCGGGCGGAGCAGTGATCGGCGTCACGCGCGGCACTTGGTGTACGCCGGGCCGCGTGGTGCATAGTTTGATTCCGCCCCACAGTCCACCCACTTGGTCTTGCCAGCCGCCGCGTGTTCGAATCATCTGCTCGAGAAGCGAAGCGTTGCGCGCAACATGTGTTGGCTCCGCCGCACGGCCTGCCACTCGGTCAAGCGTGGCGAGGAGCGTTGCGCCAAGAATGGAACTCGTACCAAGGCCGCTGCCTCGCGGCACCGCGCTGAAGAGTGTGATTGCTAGCCCGCCGCCCGCGCGTTCAAGATGTGAGCGCAGGCTTACCTTGGCGTCTCGCGGCACAAGACCGCTCAGAACGAGCGCTGCACGCGGGAGAGCGTCCCACATCGCGGGGTCATGGTGATCAAGAAGTTCGCGCGTATTTCGATAGCGGCCAGTACGCCCGGAATCAACGGAATGCACAGTGATTTCTGGTGTGTCGGTGACTCGCACCATGGCTTGCAAGGGAAGCGTTCCGCCGAGTGTGACGGCGGCGTTCACCACGCTCCCGCCGTGTTCGATGCATAGCGGAGGCGTGTCGCTCCAACCGCCGGCCAAGTCGATGCGCACGGGCGCGCTCGCCCAGACCGCTTGATCTTGGCGCACGGCAAACGCGCGCACTTCACGCGGCATGATCGCATCGCGTTCAACTGCGACTCCGACAGCGGCCATCGCGGAAACGCGCGCGGCAGATCGCTCTGCATTGGAGTGGGCGATAGATGCGCGTGCAGCGAACTCGCGGGCCTGTTCGAGCGGCATTACCGCGATCGGTCGCCACGGCGCGTAGGCCTGTGCTTGGATGTGCCCTTGAGCGAGTGCATCAGGGTTTGCAAGTTGCATCAATTCAGCGAGCGATACTTTGCGCATGCGTCGCCACGCAGCGGTCGCGCGCGATCCATCAAGCATCCACTGCATCGCGCGCCATGCATCAAATGGCTTTCCCACTGGATAGATGCGCGCATTCCAAAGTGTTTGCGCGGCGCTGCCCCAGAGAGCGCGTGCGGTGAGGCCAGTTCGAGTTTCCAGCGTGCGAAGTGGCTTGCCACACACGGTGCCGTCATTGGCTGCGGTAGTTTTGCAATCGTCATCAATCCCGTGCAGAACCCAGCAATGAAGCGCCGCTCCGATAGGCACCGCGTAACGAACAATATTGCGCGGAATGTTGGCGTCTTTGCCCGACTCCAGTGCGAGCACGCTGTCCGGACCGGTATGTGTTCGCTTGCTGAGAAGGTCAGGGAACATGCGCTCAGGCATCGTTGACGAAAGTCGTTCAACGAGTTCGCGCGTGGTGCCGAGGTGTAAGAAACTGCCCTTTTTCAGCAGTGTCGCGCGGAGCGCAACATGGTGTGCTGCATCAAAGAACTTGGTCAACATGCGCGCGCGGGCGGCGCCACCGCTCGCAGTGAAGCGAGCAACAAATGCGGATCGTTTGGCATCGCTGGCCATTGCATCGGCGATCTCTTGGTAGAGATCAAGGTTTGCGTTTCCGCTCGTGAGCAGGGCGAGGAGTGAGCCCGCGGGCGCGCTCCCCGTATGCGGATTTGCAGCCGCGCCGCGTAGAAGTGCGTGGCATGCAGCAATTGGGAAGAAGAAGATGCCGCTGTCGACAGCCGCGTGGCCGCGAGCGGAAAGTGCGCCTGATGATCGGAGAAGTGCAGGGGATGGTTTCTGCAGCGTGCTGACAACGCGGTTGTATTTGTCAAGAACAAATACACCGTGTCGCGCGGCGCGATCGGGGCCAGCGGGGAATGCAAGCGCCGTTGCACCGGTAGCAGAGAAAGTGATTCGCTCATCGGCAAGGCGCAACGCTGCGTCGCCGCTTGCAACAAGCACGCCGCCTGATGCGGGCAGCGTGAGGCGCGAAAGTTCCGCAAGGATCAAATCAAAGAGCGTGGGCACATTGAATGGGCCGAGCCCGTGCTGTTGGTCGCCACTGCGAGCGCCGCTCGCGCGCCCGGCACGACCAAGCGGAACCCAGATTTTTCCAGGTGCGCTCCATGATGGAAGTCGACGTGAGTCACCACCCGAATGCAAGATGAGGATGCGATGGCCGTACGTCTTGTTGTGCGTCTTGTCGCGCGTGCCGGTGCGCGAGCCTTGGTTGCCGTTCAGCAAACCCCGCTTGGCAAGTTCCGCCATACAGATGATGGTGCTGCCGCCGCTACCAACCCGTTTGCCAGCAGGATCTGCAATCACAAGCGTCTCAAGCCCGCGCGGCAGCGTGCCGAGATTCTTTCGGAGTTCAAGCATGTGCTCTGCGTAGCGCCGCTGCACATCGTTGGCGACAGTGAGTAGCAAGAGATCAAATCCTGAACGAGCGCTCGCGGGGGCGGAGCGTTTCGCGCGGCCGGCGACCGGCGTAGCCACCTGCGTAGCGGCCGAGCGAGTGGTGCGAGCGGAGCGTGTGGTGCGAGCGCGTGCCATGCGTGGCGCGAGTGTACGGAACGCGCGGTAGCCTCACCCGTATGCAGTTCTTTGCGCAGACCATTGACTTACTTGATGACCCGGCGCTGATTCGCGTCTATGAGGAGCACCACCGTGCCGTTTGGCCCAAGGTGGTGGCGGCCCTGCGCGCTGCTGGCATTCAGCGCATGCGGATCTTTCGCCATGGCACCCGTCTATTTATGTACTGCGAGGCGCCGGACGGTTTCGATCCGGCACGCGATTACCAACAGTACGCCACGGATCCAGAGTGCAGGCAATGGGATGAATTGATGCGTCGATTCCAACGACCGGCTCCTGGCGCGGCTGTCGGCGCGTGGTGGTCGCCGATGGAAGTGATCTTGGACTTGGAATCAGTTTCACCTGTCAGTGCAGCGGGTGGTAGCGGCGGAGAACTCTGATGCTGATGCTTGCTAATAGGCTCTCGAAGCAACTTCGTCACCTGCGCGGTTGGGCGAAGGCAAGTGGCGTCACCTGCTACCGCCTATACGAGCGGGATATTCCGGAATTTCCAGCGATCGTCGATTGGTATGACGGCGAAGCAGTCGCGTGGGTGTATCAGCGCACGCGGGATGACACGCCAGAGAAGGTGCGCGCCTTTGAAGAAATGTGTGAAGGCGAGATCTTGGATGGACTGCAACTCTCCGGATCAAAGCTGCACATGAAATGTCGCGGCCGCATTAAGGATCGCACTGAGCAGTACGACCGTGTCGGCGACAGCGGCATGGTTCGCACCGTGGAGGAGCAGGGGCTCAAATTCGAAGTGAATCTGAGTGATTACCTGGATACCGGGTTGTTCCTTGACCATCGCAAAACGCGATCGGTCATTCGTCATTATGCAGCTGGGAAGCGAATACTCAATCTGTTTGCGTACACCGGGAGTTTCACGGTGTATGCGCGTGCTGGTGGCGCGGCGGGCACCACAACCGTTGACATGTCAAAGACCTATCAAGACTGGACCCGGCGCAATCTTGAACTGAATGGGTTTGCGCTGAGTCCGGACCACCGGTTGGTAAAGGCTGATTGCCTGCAGTTTTTGCAAGCAGGACCCGCTGCTGATGAGCGGTACGACTACATCGTGCTTGACCCGCCGACATTCTCAAACTCCAAGCGCATGGAGGCAGAGAGCTTCGCTGTTGACCGCGACTGGCCGCACTTGGTGGCGTTGGCTACTCAGTGGCTCGCACCCGGTGGATGGCTGTACTTCAGCAGCAACTCGCGGCAGTTGAAGTTTGACGCAGCGCTGCTCCCGCAAGGATTTGTTGCCCGCGAAATCAGCGAGCGGACTGTGCCTGATGACTTCCGCAATCGGCGCATTCACCGCTGCTGGACAATCACTGCTGCGAAACCGGAATGAAGAACTCCGGGTTGGAAGGGAGCTCGGCGAACACGCCAAGGAAATGCCCCTTCTTCGAGTCAAACTTGAGGATTTGTTTGGTGAGGCGACTGCCGACATACAGGACGTGGTCGCGCACTGCGATGGAACTTGCAGCACTGAGTCCACCTTCGCCGGGCTTCACAAGGTGACTGATCTTTCCTGTCTCTAAAACTATTTTCCAAACGCAATTGACCTTGTTGTCCGTGACTAAGAGGTCACGACCGTCAGCAGTGAATATCGCTTGAATTGGGTGTTCAAGCCCATCGGCCGATGTCATGGCGCTGCGAATAAATCGACCAGTGACGGGGTCATGTACGGCGATGCGTGAGCGTTCGCGATCACAGACGTAGAGCAGATTGTCTGGCCCAAAGGTGAAGCCGCGAACTAATCCAAGACCTTCCGGAGACTGTTGACCATTTGGAACCACCGTTCCCGGCGGGAGCGTTCCGAATCCTTCGAGACCACTTGCAACCGGGAGCGGCTTGCCCGCATTGCTACTGCCAAGTCCGTGGTATCGCGTGATGGTGTTGGTGTCTTGGTTCGATGCGTACAACGAGCCGTCTGGTCCCACGGCAATTTGATATGTGTGAACCATCCCTGGGTTCGCTTCGCCGCCAGCAATCCAAGTGGCTTTGTAGGGACGGATGCCGGTGCGTTCGTCGGGGGTTCCGAAGACGATCACTCGGGTGGCTTCGCTCTTGGCACTCATCACGGCAAGGAAGCCGTTTCCAAGAATCTCCATGCCGCGCAACTCGCTGAGCGGCGCCTCCTTCGCGGGCAGTGGTCCGAGCACTGGTCCGATGACTTTGCCGCTTCCGTCAATCGCAAACACCTGCGCGAGTGCGCCGGCATCGCCGTGCACCGTGACGTACCAGTGCGGGGCAGTTATGGCCAGTTCGTGCCCGTGAACGCGATCTCCAGTTTCGAGCGGAACTCCGTCCGCCACAGCTCCAGTGCGTTCCGAGTCGGCGGTGCTCGCGTCAGCCGCGTGCTCGCTCCGGGCCCGGGCCTCCTCAATCACTGGGAACACATATGACAAGGAAAGCATGCCGATCAGAGCGATCGCGGAAATTAATACGCCGATGGATACTTCTCGCTTCATGTTGCACTTGCAAGATTACCGCGAAACAGGGACGATGCGCATGTACATGGAGGTACGCATGACACTCAAGAATCGAATCTCATCTCTTGTGACTTTGCGCCGGGGCGCCTTGCCGTTTCTTACGGTTGTGGGTGCGCTACTTCTGATTTCTGCCTGTTCGACTCGTCCAGCAGATGGCTCGCGCACGCGAAGTACCACCGATGCGCTGGTTGCCGGGGCGAATGACCTAGGCTTGGACATTGGTGATCGTCCTCGAGAGACATCCGCGGCCGCCATGGGTGGTGGCAAGCACGAAGCGGAGAAGGAACTGGATATGTTGGCTGGGGGCGCGCGTCCCGAGCATTCTTCTTCCAGAGTTCCGGGCCCTGATGATTGGCGCATCATTACTAACTCGCTGAGTCTCTTTCGCCATGCGCCGTATGTGACGGACTTGGTGCTCGGGCTTGTTTGCTCAATCGGCGTGGCATTGACGCTCACGGCTTCGCCGCGACGAGCCATTCGCTTCGATCCGGTGGCGCTTGCGGAGACGCGCAAGGCGACCGTCATCTGCGCACTGGTTGGTTGCATTGCTGCGGAACTAGTTGAATCAAGTGAACAGTTTTTGCTGGGTGCCGAGATAGCGCTGGTCTTATTCGGTATCGGGGGGCTAGTTCGCTTCCGAACGATCTTTGGTGATGCGCGGCAGACAGGTGTGGCCATCATTGCAACGGTCTTGGGCCTTGCTTGCGGCATGAGCGAGTACTCGCTCGTGGCGCTGTCGCTCACGATTGTGTTCATGGCCAATTGGTGGATGAATAGCACCGCATATGTGCAGGTGCGCGTTCGTGTCCGTAAAAATGTTGACCTTGCGCAGGTGCAGACTGCAGTGGCTTCCACCTTGCAAGACCACCGTTTCTCGGTACTTCGTGCCACATCCAACCGCACCGAGCGCACGGTTGAGGTGTATGCGCAGACGGGAGCGGAGTTTGATGTTGATGCGTTGGCAGCTTCCATTGAGGGCATCGTGCCGGATGCACGGGTGCGCATAAAGTCATCCTGAGGCAATTTGGCGAACGTCGAGAGCACCTGCCCGCGTTTCGAACTGCGTAGTATTCACGCGTGCTCCAGCGGATCGAACTCTCGCACCTTGGTCGCGTTTATGAAGACGGCTGCGTTGCCCTTGCCGGTGCATCACTCGAGTTGCGCGCTGGTTCGATCACAGTGCTAGTCGGACCATCCGGGTGCGGTAAGACCACGCTACTTCGACTGATCGGCGGGCTTGATGCTCCGACGAGCGGTCGCGTGTTGTTTCACGGCGCGGAGGGGTTGCTTGTACAGCCGCGTACTGCGTTTGCATTTCAAGAACCACGATTGCTTCCATGGCGAACAGTGCTTGCCAATGTGGCGCTGCCATTGGAGCTTGCAGGCGTACCAGTTGCCGAACGCGCGGAGCGCGCGACCGCAATGCTTAAACGCGTCGGTCTTGGCAATGCAGCGCGCAAGCTTCCGGGACAACTCTCCGGCGGCATGCGCATGCGTGCGTCAATTGCGCGCGCTTTGGTGACTGCGCCGCAACTATTACTTCTCGACGAACCGTTTGGTGCGGTCGACGAGATTGCTCGCCACGCTCTTGATGATCTCTTGCGATCGCTCTGGTCCGAACTTGGAATGACGGTAGTGATGGTGACCCATTCGATTGTGGAAGCGACCTATGTAGGTGAGCGGGTAGTGGTCATGGCGCCCGCGCCGGGACGAATTGTGGCGGAGTTTTCCCCGCAATTCATGGACCGCAGTTCAGCCTTGCGCGCCACTCCCGAATTTGCGGCGGTTACCGCTGAAGTGCTGCGCGCCTTGGGCGAGGCGATGGTGGAGGAGCATTCATGAACGAGCGTTCACGACGAGGTTCAACGGTACGAGGTTCAGCGGACGCGATCATTCCGCCGCTGACGGTTGTGGTGGTCTTGCTACTGGTGTGGCAGGGAGCAGTGTCGCTGTTTGCGCCGAGTGAATTTCTTGTGCCGGCGCCGCTCGCCGTGGCTCGCGCTATGGGGGAATCGCGCAACGCATTACTTGCTGCCGCGTGGATGACCGGAAGCAGTGCGGCGATTGGATTTCTGATTGCGGCATTTATTGGAGTCACGCTCGGCAGCATGCTTGCGGCAAGCCGATTTCTGATGCGCGGTCTGTATCCCATTGCCACGCTGTTGCAGATGGTTCCGCTGGTGGCGATCGCGCCGCTGCTGGTTGTGTGGTGTGGCTACGGAGTGCGTACCACGATTGCGAGTGCAGTCATCGTCTCGGTATTCCCAGTGCTTGCGGCCACGCTTGATGGCATGCGATCAACTGATCCTGGCTTAGTGGAACTCTTTGCCATCAATCGTGCATCGCGCGTGCAACGGTGGTGGAAGTTGGAGTTGCCATGGGCGATTCCATCAATCGTCACTGGTCTGCGCATCTCAGCGGGACTCTCGGTGATCGGCGCCATCGTTGGTGAGTTTGTGGGCGCATTTGCGGGGGATCAGTCGCCGGTTGGAATTCTGATCGTCAGTGCAATTCGCGAAAATCGCACCGATTTGGTGTTTGCCGCGGTGAGCGTTGCCGCGATGGTGGGGTTCGCGCTCTTTGGAATGGTCAGCCTGGTGGGGTGGATGTTGCTGCGCCGTTGGCATGCATCGGCAGCGTGACCGCGCTAGGCTTTGGGCATGAACATCGACCGCCGCAAGCTGCTCATCGGATTCATCATCGTCGATACATTGGTGGTGTCTCTCATCGTGCTTTACGTGTTGAACCGCCCGAAAGCGGGGACGCCAGATCCCGCGGCGCTTGAACGCGTGCGCCTGCAGTTGAATTGGGTTCCCGAGCCGGAATTCGGCGGATTCTACGCCGCGCTGCAGGATGGTCTCTATGCAAAGGAAGGCCTTGATGTAGAGATCATCAAGGGTGCCGCAGGAACTCCCGCGCCGCAGATGGCTTCAAGCGGGCAGGTGGAATGCGCTGTTGCGTCGGCAGATCAGATGCTCACTCTCAATGAGAAGGGCGGAGATCTCACGGCGGTATTCTCCGTGTTTGACACCAGCCCAATGGGGATCATGGTGAAGGCCGATGCTCCGTGGAATTCATTGGAAGAGTTGTGGAAGTCGGACGCCACGGTTGCGGTGGAAGCCGGTCTTCCCTACCTCAAATACCTCAGCAAGAAGATTCCTGATAGCAAGGTGCGCATTGTTCCCACGGGTGCTGGCCTGGCGGCATTTGAGCGCGGCGCCGTGTTGGGGCAGCAATGCTTCATCACCGCGGAACCAGTGCAAATGGAACTGAAGAAGGTTCCGGTGCGGGTGTTCTCACTCGCTGCAAGTGGCTACGACCCGTACGCCGTCTTGGTGGTGACGAAGTCGTCATGGTTGGCTGCACACCGAGAATCGGCAACAAAGTTGGTGCGCGCCTTGCGCGAGGGCTGGACGCGTTACCTTGCGGATTCCGCGAAGTACAACGCTGCGATCGCCAAGCTCAACCCGGCGATGAGCATTGAAGCAATGAACATTGCTGCGCAAAAACAGCGCGATCTTGTCGCCCCGGCCGGAGCCGGAGCGCGCGAGATCGGAAGCATGAGCAGCGAACGTTGGGCGACGCTCGCCGCTCAACTGCAAGAGTTGGGAACCATCAGTAAGCAGCCTGCATCGATCGACGCCGTGTTCTGGAACGCACCGAAGTAAGGCTCGCTCTTACACTCGCCGCATGCCTCGCCCTGACCGCCCCGGTAATTCCAATCGTCCCGCTCGCTTCGGCCGCAATGATGGTCCTGCCCGCGTGACTCGACCGCCGCTGCAGGTGATGCCCACCACGCTCTGGGAATATCCAAGTCAGCACTATGACTGGACTGATGCCGATGGCAGGCGCCACACCATGCAGGGCGACAAGGATTACGCGGGCGCAACGCCTTCTTGGGTGATCTGGCAATTGCTGATGCGTTACTCGCGCGAGAATGACCGCGTGATCGACCCGATGTGCGGCAGTGGAACCACCATTGATGTGTGCAAGAGTATTGGTCGCCCGGTGAAGGGTTATGACTTGGTGCCGCGCCGCGAAGATATCTTGCAGGCTGACGCGCGCAAGTTGCCGCTTGAAGATGGAAGCGTGGACTTCGTGTTCTTGGATCCGCCGTATTCAACGCACATTGAGTATTCCGACGACGCGCGCTGCATCGGCAAGCTTGACGCTGCCGGCGATGACGGTGGCAAGGCGTACTACGCGGCCATGACCAAGGTGATTTCTGAGTGTCACCGAGTGATGAAGAATCGCCGCTATTTGGGTCTCTATGTGAGCGATAGTTGGAAGAAGAAAAAGGGCGCACCAACCGGCAGTGGCGCAGGAACATTCATGCCCATTGGCTTTGAATTGTTCGCCATGATGCGCAAGCTGTTTGTGCCTGTCGACATCATCTGCGTTGTGCGGCAGAATCAGAAGTTAGAGAAGGGCAACTGGCGGAAGACCGCCGTTGAAGAGAACTTCTACTTGCGCGGATTCAACTACCTGTTCATCATGAAGAAGGTGGACGATGTGGTGCAGGGCGCTGGCACGCATGGACAAGCGCCGGGACGCGATCG
>CANJHD010000072.1 GCA_947474065.1 Planctomycetaceae bacterium | reverse complement strand
GGTCGCCTGAAAGGCGCCGCGCTGCTCGAGCGTAAAGGCCGCGGTGGGATTTGCCGCCCCCACGGGCGCCGAAGCCCAGGCGGCCGCGCATGCGGACGCCGCGGACCGGGCAACGCCCGGGACGCACCGTGGCCATGAAGCGAGACAGCGCGTCGCCTGAAAGGCGCCGCGCTGCTCGAGCGTAAAGGCCGCGGTGGGATTTGAACCCACGAATAACGGATTTGCAATCCGTCCCCTTGGGCCACTTGGGTACGCGGCCGGCCAAGGTCGTATAGTGGCATAGCGCTCGCTCCGCGTCAACGGAAAGAGTGATCCGCACCGCCAAGATTGCCACGAATCGCCCACTTCCACCCCCTCGGATGAGCCGAACAAGACCAATCCTCACCTCTGCACTGCTTATCGCCCTTACAGCGGGCCCCTGCACGGCTCAGGTGGGTAGCGGCCAATCGAACCCGTTCGGGCGCAACGGCATGATGCCGACCAACGTCGAGCCGCAAAGCACCACCAGTCCAGAGCCCCTGAAACGCGTAAAGAAGGACGCCCCGCGCGTGCAGTCCGATGCGCCCGTTCTCAGTGAAGGAACATTCCTTGCCAGCGTCAAAGGATTCTTCGCGCCATCACTCCGCGAACCCGGCCTTCTGACATTCCGCCTGAACGACCGCATGGTGACCAGTGCGCAGCGATCGCTTTTTGTGATGCCCTGTGATCCCGCCGACGACGTGAAGGCCATCCTCGATGACCCGCGCGCGGACTCGCCGACCATGTTCGAGGTCACTGGCTCGATCTACGAATGCGATGGTCGCGCGTATGTACTTCCAGTCTCGGTAGTGGCACTGCGCGCACCGCCAGCACCGGGCATGCTTGCTCGAATCACCCCTGCAGAACTTCGCCGCGCAGCAGCACGCGCTGAGGGCCCGCGTCCACCGCGCATTGAGGCCTACTCTGATCTCGCGTCAGCTGAACTTGAAACAACACCGACGCGCCACGCGCCTGCTGATCGACTAGCGCACGAACCAAACCCCGCGATCTTCGCTGGACTTGATGATGGCTTCGCGGATTCCTTGGAGCGATCGCTTGACGCGGGCATCGCTGCGAGCGGCATGGGCATTGCAGTGAAGCGCGACATCGTGCATCACGATCGCAGCCTCTTGCTACCGCCAGCAACGCGCTTTCAGGAACGCCGTGCGTCAGTGTTGCGGGACCCGATCACCGGCGTCTGGCGCGCACGTCTTGACACTGCGCGCGAGGGAACTGGCGCAGGTGACGGTGCAGAAATCTCTATGGAAATGCTGCCGACCAAGGCACTGCACAAACTTGAGAAACTGGTTCGACAACGCCCGATCGGCACTAATTGGCTCCTGAGTGGGGAAGTGGTGGTGTCCAAGGAGCGCAGTTACCTGCTCCTGACGCGCGCCATCGCCAGTCCGGTCCACAAATTCATGTCGCCGTGACGGCGTGACACCCCAACGCTCGCCCCGTTACGCTTGGCACCATCATGGCAACCAAGAAGTATCCCACCGCAGCAATCGAGACAGAGCACGGCACCATTGAACTTGAGCTCTGGAATGACGTTGCACCGAACCACGTGGCGAACTTTCAGAAGCTCGCCAAGCAGGGCTTCTATCTTGGCACGGGATTTCACCGCATCATTCCTGGCTTCATGATTCAGGGTGGCTGCCCAAAGGGTGATGGAACGGGTGGACCGGAGTGGAAACTCCTCGCCGAATTCAACGACCGTCCGCATGAGAAGGGCGTTCTTTCCATGGCGCGTTCCGTCCATGAAGATTCCGCCGGCAGCCAGTTCTTTGTGTGCCTCGATCGCGCGCCTCATCTTGATGGCAAGTACACCGCATTCGGGAAGGTGACCAAGGGCATCGAAGCTGTTGACGCTATCGCCGCGCTTGAATGTGTGAACGACCGCCCGGTGGGTGGCATTCCAAAGATGCTGAAGGTCACGGCTGCCAATTAGAGAGCAGGATTGCAAGATCGGCGCCGTCGACGATCCCGCTGTGATCCAAATCCGCGGGGCCAGTTCCGCCCCATGCTGCAAGCAAGATTGCGATATCGGCGCCATTGACCTTGCCATCGCCATTCAAATCGCCGGGGGGCGCTGAAGCGAGCGTATAGACCACAGTGATCATTGGATGTCGCGTTGAATCAGCGCTTTCCCGGGATTCAAAGCGCTTTGCAGTTTCGAGCGTCGCTTCGTTGCCCACCATCACCCACCCGTAGTTGAGCGCGGGTGTGTCGAGCCAGAGTTGAACATCAGAGACCAATGCTGGCACGGTTGCCCATGTATATGAGCCGACTGCATTCACACTCTTAGTGGCACTCGCTGTTGGCACAAACACCCCGCCTGCAACAGCCCAAGTAGACGTTGGCCAGAAGTTGTACTTCCACGTCGCGTCATTCAATTCTGGGCTAGTACCACCGCCGCCGAATGCGAAACTTGTGCCTTCGCCCCACGGGGCAAGCATGCGATGCAACTTGCAATCGTTGGCGCCAGAACTGGTCTGGCTCATGTACGCCTTGTAACTCACGGAGAGAATGACGGAGCCAGCAGGAATGGACGAAAGATCAAAGCGCACCACCGCGCGGCGCAAGGTGCCCAATCCGCTTATTCCCACTCTGCCGCAGTAAATGTTGTACGCGGCACCAAGTGCATATTGGAGTCCATCATTCGGTTCGATGAGGGTCACATCCGCTACTGATTTCAGTACAACTGTCTCAGCACTGGCTATCGATGAAATCTGTGCTGCTCCGATTGCAACGGCAGCGGTCAGTGCGAGGTATTGGCGAACAACATGGCGTGACATGGGTAGTAAATATGGTTTCCAATGGCAGTTTGATCTCTGAAATCCAGTGATTTAGCCCCAAAGTCCGAGCAAAATAGCCAAATCACTGCCGCCAACGGTCCCGTCGTGATCAAGGTCGGCCGGTCCAGGAGCGCCCCAGCCTGCGAGCAGAATGCCGAGGTCTGCACCGTTGACTAAGCCGTCGCCATTGAGGTCCGCAGGGTTACCGCCGCCGATGGTGGCGCTCAGTGTGGCAACGATCTGCGCTGCTGTGGCGCCGGGGACGTTCTCATCGCTCACTGCGATCGTGGCTGCCGCGGTGTAGACGCCAGGGGTAAGGCCAGTGGGATCGAATCGAACACGAACGCTGCCGGGCGTTGCACCGATACCAGTTGCTGTGCCACTCACGTAGGAGAATGGCCCAGAAGGAATCTGCACGGAATCAATGTCCATGGTTGCCTGATCAGCAGTGAATCCAAAGTTAGAAACCGAAATAAGTGCATCAACGGCCGGGCCGGCAACTGTTGCAATGATCGGAATCGTGATGGTGTTTGCATCCGCGGACGCAGAGAATGATCCATTGCTCACGCGCAAGACCTGCACGCTCACTGGCAGCGCGATGCTTGGATTCTGCACTGCCTCGTTGGCGCTCGTAACCGTAGCTGTTCCGGTACGCAATCCAACGGTCGAAGTGACGATTGGCATATTGACCGCGGTATACGACGGCGTGAGTGCCGCTACGCCAGTGAACGCGCCCGAGAGCACGCCAGTGCCGGTGACGGTGTAGTCAAGAGGATCGACGCCGATCAGATTGTCGCCGGGTGCATCATTGGCCACGCGCACCTGAGCAGTAACCGACGTTGCGCCTTGAATGACGCGCGCCGGCACTGTGCCGAGGACGGCTGTGTTCCATGCAGGTACTTGGAAATCCATGAGCACCGGAATGTGGTCTGCAGAATTAAAGAGATTGGCAGCGAGGGTGTTGGAACGCGCGGTATCCGAAAAGTACGAATTTGTTCCGTTATTCACTGCCAAGTTGTAGTGATTGCCATCATTGCCAACGGCGCGATATCCGCCGGGAATAAAGGCAACACCCGCTCCGTCCATCATTTGCGCAGTGGGGAGCATGAAGTCGAATCGATCATCCATGCCGCCACCAATCAGGCCATTAGCAAGAATGTCGCGCGGGCTCTGCGTGTGCTTCCAAGCATTGGTTGCACCCGTCCAATTGGTCGTGCCGAGCGGGTCCACTGCGGCACCGTTTCCTGCAGCCATGAATGCAACGTATCCGGTTTCAGTGTTGGTGTAGAAGTTCATGTCACCGCCGTAGATCGCGCGGACACCAGCACCAAGCGCGTCGCAATTAGCGCGGAGCGTCTGCACACCAGCGAGGCGGATGTCCACATTTGCAGTGCCAGTAGATGCCTTCAAGTGCGAGCCGTACACATAGAAACTCGCTGCGGTTGATGTGTAACCCTTCAACTGGAAGAGCCAGCGATCAGAATTGCGACTGCCTCCGGTGGAAAGGTCAATATGTCCAGAAGGAATCTCTGTGACCAAGTCAGTGCGATAAATGACTGCCTCGGCACCACTCGCGCTGTCTTCGCTGCCGCTTCCCGTATAGGTGGCGAGCGCATAGGTGTAGCCAGCCGGCGCAGCCTGGTTCACCAAAGTCAACAGCGCAGTGGTGTTTGTGGTGTGCACCTCGGAGAAGAGAAACAATCCAACGGGTGCCGCGTATCCCGCGACGTTATCCGTGTGAAAGGATGCGACCACCGCTTTCAACGCGACTTGATCGCCCGCGAGACCTGTAATGTTGTAAGCAACAACGCGCAACTGAGCGTTGGCATGTGACGCAAGTGCTAGACCAACGGCAACAGCACAGCCGCCAACCCACCGAGCAAAGCGTCCGAGAACGAGATCGCCTGTATTGGTCATGGCCCAACGATAGCCCCGAACCCATCGAATTCAATGCCCTACTTCCCCGGATTGGGCGCAGTACCCTGCGCGACCCCGGATTTGTGGTCCCGGAACCAAGCTAGACCCCTCACGCAACGGAGATTCGAATGCGCTTTGCCACCATTGTCACACTGCTTGCCGCCGCCCTCGCCCTCGCCCCTGTGGCACGAGCCCAACAGGTGGAGCCGGAAGTCTTCACGCTCCCCAACGGAATGAAGTTCCTCCTGGTTCCGCGACATGACCAACCGAACACCGTGGCTGCCGGCTGGCTGGCCAAGGTGGGCTCGGTCAACGAACGCCCCGGCATCACTGGCATCAGTCACTTCTTTGAGCACATGATGTTCAAGGGCACCGACGCCATCGGCACCCGTGACTCAGCGCGCGACGCCGACTACCGCACCCGCCAGGGCGCGCTCCGTGACAAGATCAACCAGCTCACCTGGAGCGCTCAGTACGACCGCTACTTCAAGGGCACTATCAACGACGCGTGGGACCCAAAGAACGACACGCCGGAACTCGCGCGTTTGCGCGCAGAGTTGAAGTCCTTGATGGACGAGCAACAAGGCAAGGCCGGCGAAGCCGAGATCAAGCAGCTTGAGGCGGAACTTGCCAAGACCGACGCCGCCACTCCGACCGGGACGCAGCGCAAGGCCGACATCGAGAAGCAGATTGCCAATCTGAAGGCACAGCAGACTGCGCTTGCAACGATCGTCAAGGACGAGTTCGACAAGATCTACACAGCAGCGGGTGGCACGGGCATGAATGCCTTCACCAGTTACGACCTCACCTTCTTCTTCATCAACGTGCCCAGCAACAAGTTTGAACTGTGGGCATGGATGGAGAGCGATCGTCTCAACAACAGCGTCTTCCGCGAGTTCTACAGCGAGCGCGACGTAGTGCATGAAGAGCGACGCCTTCGCACCGAAAGTACGCCGACTGGCGTGTTTCAAGAGCAATTCGAGAGCATGTTCTGGATGGCTAGCCCGTACTCGTGGCCAGTGATCGGCTGGACAAGCGATCTGAATAGTTACAGCATGGACGAGGCGATGAAGTATTGGAACACCTACTACCGCCCGAATAATTTGGTGGGCATCATCGTGGGTGACTTTGATCCAGTGGCTGTAAAGAAGACCATCAGTACATACTTCAGCCGACTTGAGCCAGGCAAGGTTGCCCCGCCATCGGTGGTGACGCTTGAGCCCAAGCAGGGCGCAGAGATGCGCATGATGGCTGAAGCAGACACGCAGCCGCAGGTTGAGATTCGCTACCACACGGTCGGATTCCAACACAAGGATTCCTACGCGCTCGATGTCATGGGTTCGATCCTCAATGGTCGCACTGGTCGCTTGTACAAAGACATGGTTGAAGGCACCAAGGTGGCTAGCAGCGCGCAAGCACGGCAAGACTCTCGTAAGTACGCCGGCGCATTTTCTTTCGAAGCCGAGACCAAGGGCGATTCCGTTCCCTTGCAACTCGAGGAAGGCTGGTACGCCGAGTTGAAGAAGTTGCAGACCGAGGCGGTGCCCGCTGAGGAATTGCAGAAGGTCAAGAACCAGGCGATGGCTGACAGCTACCGTCGACTGCAGAACAACTTCTTCCTGCTCATTCAACTTGCGCAGGCCGAGGCACTGGGTGACTGGAGCGAAATCAACAAGGAAAGCGCAAAGATTCAGGCAGTCACTCCGGAAGACATCAAGCGCGTTGCCAATCAATACTTCGACAAGACGAACCGTTCCGTTGCGACCTACACCCGCAAGGCGGGCGCAGCAGTAGCGGCCGATCCAGAATTGGCTGCGCTGCCAGGCCCGATGCAGGGCATGGCGCGTCAGGCTGCAAAGAAGATCGGCGAAGAGAAGGATGCTGGCAAGTTGAAGGAAGGTCTCACGCAGTTGCGTGACCAAGCCGCACAGGTTCCACCACAAATGGCGCCTGTGATGGAGTACCTCTTGAAGAAGATGGAAGCGCGGATTGCTGAATTGGAGAAGTCCGCCAAGTGAATCGCACTACTGCATCACACGCCAGACATACACAGGAACACACCATGAAGAACATCGCCACCATCGCCCTCCTTGCCGCCAGCGCAGTGTTTGCTGGATGTGCATCACCGCAGAGCACTGCTACTGACAACAAGGCAGATACCAAGTCCGCTACAAAGACCGAAGCAAAGTCGGTATCCAAGACGGATACAAAGACTGTTCCAATGACAGATTTGCAGTCCGCCACGAAAGTGAAAGCCGTCGCCAAGAGCGACGCGCCGGTTGCTTGGGTTGCGGACCACTCCGCCAAGCTTCCAGCACGTCCGGAAGAGTTGAAGTTCGCAGCGCTTGACTTCACGCCACCAAAGGCGAAGGACTTCCGCCGCACGCTGCCGGATGGAACGCCCGTCTACATGGCGCCGAGCAAGGAGTTCCCGCTCATTTCGCTGACGCTGACGTTCAAGGGCGGACAGTGGCTTGACCCAAAGGACACCCCGGGACTCACCGCAGCAATGGCGGCAATGACGCGCACTGGCGGCACTGCAACCATCAAGCCTGCTGACCTTGATGAGAAGCTTGATTTCCTGGCCACCAATGTTGGCGTCAGTGGTAGCCAGGGTGCCGTGATTGCAAACATGAACACGCTGGCCGCCAACCTCGATCAGAGCATGGTGCTCTTCTTCGACATGTTGCGCAACCCGGGCTACGACCAGGCTCGCCTCGAAATCATGCGTGGGCAGGCGATGGAAGGCATGAAGCAGCGCAACGACGAAGCTGGACAGATCCTCGGCCGCGAGTGGAAGTATCTGATCTTTGGCGAAGACTGCTTCGAAAGTCAGCAGACCACCAAGGACAGTTGGGATGCCATCACCACCGACAAGCTGCGTGCTCAGCACGACAAACTGATTCAGCCCGGCAATGTCATCATCTCCGTCACCGGCGACTTCAATCCCGATGACATGATGAAGCGCCTCGCCACGGCGATGGACGGCTGGAAGCGCGGCGACATGGCCTCGAACCCACCGGCTCCAACCAATGTGTTCAAGCCCGGGGTCTACCGCGTTGCTAAGGACATTCCGCAAGGCAAGGTGCGCATTGGTCGCCGCAGCATTCAGCGCGATGACCCGGATTACTTCAGCGCAGAAATGATGAACGAGATCTTGGGCGGCGGCGGATTTACGAGCCGTCTCATGAGCAACATTCGCTCCAACGAAGGCTTGGCGTACAGCGTTGGCTCGCGTTTCGAAGCGGGCGTTTACTACCCCGGTCAGTTTGCGGGCGCCTTTGAATCGAAGAACGGCACCGTGGCACTGGCGATCAAGCTGATGCGCGACGAATTCAAGCGCATGCAAGATCAGCCCGTAAGTGCGGAAGAAATTGAGATTGCCAAGAAGAGTTTCATTGAAGCCTTCCCTGGCCAGTTCTCAAGCAAGGACGCCACGCTTGGCATCTTTGTAGCTGACGAGTGGACTGGTCGCGATCCGGAATACTGGCAGCGCTACCGCGACGGCATCCAGAAGGTCACTGCCGCTGATATTCAGCGCGTTGCTAAGAAGTACCTCAACTTTGATGACATGGCGGTGATGGTCGTCGGTAAATGGGACGAGATTGCCCCTGGCGATCAGACCGGTCGCGCCAAGATGTCAGAGTTCTTCAGCGGCAAGAGTATGGAGTTGCCGCTCCGCGACCCAATGACGATGAAGCCGATGGACACGCCAGCACAGAACGACGCTGCACCGACATCAAGCTCGGGTGGCGCGCCAGGCGTTCGCTAAGACGGCGAGACCATCTTGGAAGTACATAGCGGCCCCGAGCACTGCGCTCGGGGCCGCTATGGTTGTACGGATGTGAACTGCACCCCATCAATGGCGGCCACGCGACCAGAAATGGCGCGCGCAGCAACATTACTGATGAGGACAGTGGGGTCATCAGAGAGGCCGAGTTCCGCCAATGCGCCGTGCACATTCGGAATGACTTTGCGGACGGTTCCAACAACCACCATGAGACGATCCTTGCGCGCGTTGTAACTGATGAACATCGTGGGCGGATTGCTGCTGACTGCGATGGGCTGGCTTCCAAAGGCGATGAAACTATTGCCGCTTGAGCTGTAGCGCACCACCAAGCCATTCAGCCCACAGAACCGACTGCCGTACGGATCGAAGCCGGGATTCACATACAGGAGCGGCATGGTGTTCACAGAGAAGAACCCATGGCTTCCATTGGTCCCGGCTACAAGCGTCGGTCCGGCAGCGGCCGAAGCCACAGCGGGATCGGATGGCATGCGAAGCCTGACCGAAAGCGTCCAGTTGGAATGAAAGTTGACGGTGCGATCGACGGTGATGGCCACATCGGAATCGGTCGCGGCGCGACACACGGGCGTGGCTGCGATCAAGGCGATCAGACTGAGGAGGAGTGCCGGAAGGGGGTTCAGGTGACTCATGCTGGATAACGTTACGCCTGGGGTCGAAGGGCGGTTCGCCCCATCTGGCATCCCGCCTATCCTTTCTTTCTTATGACGCTTGCCGCACACATTTCGAGCGCACCTGCCGCGCCTTCCGCCCGAACCCGCCGCCGCGACCCGGCGCTCACCGAAATCGCGCGCAAAGTGGAGACGGGCGAGCGGCTCACCGCGGCCGATGGCGCGGTGCTCTTTGCCACGCCGGACATTCATGAAGTCTGTCGTTTGGCGGACATGGTGCGCCGGCGCCTGCATGACGACGCGGTCTTCTACAACATCAATCGGCATCTGAATTACTCGAACATCTGCGCTCTCAGTTGCAAGTTCTGCGCGTTCCATCGCAAGAAGGATCAGGACGGCGCGTACGAACACAACTTGGATGACATCCGCGCAGAAGCCCGCAAGGCACGCGAGAGCGGCGCCACGGAAATGCACATCGTGGGCGGTCTGCATCCATGGCTTCCGTTTAGTTACTACACCGACATGTTGCGCGCCATCGGCGAGGAAGCGCCGCAGATTCATATCAAGGCGTTCACTGCGGTGGAGATTGTGCATCTGCAGCGCATCTCTAAGCGCGGCGGCGATGGGTACGAAGGCGTGCTTGCAGTGTTGCGGGATCTGATCGCGGCGGGGCTTGGAAGTTTGCCGGGCGGCGGCGCGGAAGTCTTTGATGATCGCGTGCACGATGAGGCGTTCAAGGGCAAGATTCGCAGCGACCAGTGGCTTGATGTGCATCGCGCGGCGCATGAATTGGGAATCAATTCGAATGCCACCATGTTGTACGGGCACATTGAAGAGCGCAGCGAGCGGCTGCATCACATGGAACTCTTGCGATTGCAACAAGACCACACGCTGAGTGCGTGGGCTGATGCGCAAGGCATTGCGAAAGATGCGAACGGCGCAGTGGTGCTGACTGGCCCTGCTGCGAACTATCCGCACGAGCGACTGCCGATGCCGGGTTCGCGCGGGCTGAAGACTGGGTATTTCCAGACGATTATTCCGCTGCCCTTCTTTCCGAATGCGAGCGAGCTTGAGTATCTGCCAGGGCCGACGGGGTTGGAGAACCTGCGCACGCTGGCGATTGCGCGCTTGATGCTCGACAACTTCCCGCACGTAAAGGCGTTCTGGATCATGCAGACGTTGCCGATGGCGCAGCTTGAGTTGCAAGCGGGTGCTGATGACATTGACGGCACGGTGGTGTGGTACGACATCACCAAGGCGGTCGGTGAAGGCAATCACCAAGAGACCAG
>CANJHD010000071.1 GCA_947474065.1 Planctomycetaceae bacterium | reverse complement strand
GGACCAGCGCGACGAATCGCTGCGCGACGCTTGATCTCGGAAGGCTTCTCGTAATACTGGCGGCGCTTCACTTCTTTCGTCAGCCCGTCTTTTTCACAGAGCTTCTTGAAGCGGCGGACCATCTGCTCGACGGTTTCGCCTCCACGCGCCTTGACCTTAATTGCCATATCGAGAAAGCCTTTCGTTCTGTTCGTACCCCGCGCGTCGGACATCGCGTCCGCAGTGGGGAACGGGGCATTAGACCCGTTTTCGCTAGGAAACACAATCCCCCTTCCATCAGAACATAGGATGTCCGATAAGGGGCACCGATCACCACCGCCCCGCTGCGCTCATGCTCATCGTCGATGCCTACAACGTTCTGCATGTCACCGGCATTTTGCCGCCGGAATTGGCTGGTTTGGACGCGCCAGACCTCGCCGACTTAGTGGCGGCCAGCCGCTGGGGGCGCCATCAGGCAGTCATTGTGTGTGACGGAACGCGCCCCAAGGAGATGCGCGCCGTGGAACGGGGGCTTGTCCGCGTCACCTACGCCGGAGGCGGCCGAAGCGCGGACGCGGCGATTGAAGCAATGGTGAACGAGAGTTCCCACCCGCGCCGCATCACCGTGGTCTCCAATGACCGCGCCGTGCAACGCTCCGGCAAGCGGCGCGGAGCCAAGATCTTGGGGGCTGATGAATTCCTGCGACAATTAGCCACCGACGCGGCACGCGCGCCGCGCAGCAAACGCAGCGTCGCCAAGCGCGAGCATGGACCCCTGACTGACAAACAGGTCGACGCGTGGTTGCGCTACTTTGGCATTGATCCAACGGAGTCATGAATCATGATGAAACATCCACCGATCGAACATCCTGCAAGCGCACTCAACTTTGACCACCCGCCACAAGCGCCCATGGACGCGTTCGCACGCTGGTACGAAGCCGCGCACGAGGCGACCAGTGTTCCCAATCCAAACGCGATGAGCCTGGCAACCATCGACCCGGATGGCAAGCCGAGCGTTCGCGTGGTGTTGTGCCGCGGATTCGACGCACGTGGCGTCGTCTTCTATACCAACCGTGATAGCCGCAAAGGTGAGGCGTTGCGCGCACACCCACGCGCGTGCGTCAACTTTCATTGGGATCAACTTGATCGGCAAGTACGCATTGAGGGATCGGTAGCACACACCACCGAAGCCGAAAGCGACGCGTATTGGAATAGTCGTCCGCGCGAGAACCGCGTCAATGCATGTGCCAGTCAACAAAGCCGCCCGATCGGAACGCGTGCCGCGCTTGAGGCAGCCGTGCAGGAATTTGAAACGCGCTTCGCTGGTCAAGACATTCCGCGGCCATCACATTGGGGTGGATTCCGAATCGCGCCGGAACGCATCGAATTCTGGCAGGGTCACAAACATCGGCTGCATGACCGAATGATCTACGTCCGGCAAGACGATGGTTCGTATGTGACTACGCGACTTTGCCCATGAATCCAGTGCACACTGATGATGCGGGGACTGGTGATGCGCACGCACACGCTGCTGGCCACGCGCCGCACTCCACCGATGCAGTGATGCCCGCATGCGTGACAGTGCCACGCTGGAGATGGCGGGTCTACGTCCATCCGGCGTCATGGATGATGGGCGTGTTCACGGTGGTTGTTCTGGGCATTCTGACTGCGACGGTAGTGGGTGCGTTTTTCGCGGTGAGTTTCATCGCGGCACCAAACGCTTCCATTTCTCAGTGGAGCACCGTCCAGCAAGTGACCATCATCGTCACTGATCTGGTCATTGCTGCCGGTGGCTTCGGTCTTGCGGCGCTCTTGATTCGCAGGGCTGCCGCCATGGCTGCGCGCGCCTTTGAAGCAACCATTCCAGCTTCCGAACCTGCACGGGGATTCATGGTCGCTGAACTGCAGGAATCAGGTCCGCCCCGCGATAACTGGACGAAATCAAAGACCAAACGATGGATCAGGAAAGTGCGCAGTGGAAGTGATACACGCGCCTATCTATCTCCATGGATTGCCGATCGCGCGGCGAAGTTTGAGCGAACCGATCGACCGCTTGAACCCGAACAGATCGGCGACGGCATGGCAAGCGGCGGCCGCACACTATTCATCTACACCGTCATGTGTGTGTTTGCCGCGTGGCGCTTCGGGGCTTTCAGCCCGCTCGTGATCGGATTTGGCGTTGGCCCCATATTACTCTTGATACGCCTGATCCGAAGGCGCGCGCTTTTTACACCCGTGATGGTTGGGCAAGGTTGGGTCCAGCATGGAGTGGTGCGCTGGACAACTGACGATTCCGTCATGATCGCCGACGGCTGGCCGAACTCGCGCGTGCGCGTCATTGGACCGCAGGGGGTACTCACCATGAGGGTGAGCACGAAGCGAGGCAATGACTTTGAAAGCCTGTGGATGCGATGGATGCATCCGCACCCAAATCTGACGCAGCAAGCGTTCGACGCATAAATTGAGCGACGCCGTCCAACTGTTTGAAATACCAATTCAATTTCCCCGCCTAAGATCCCACCCATGTCGGACTCAACGCAAACTCATGAACACGCGAACAGCAACGCCCAGCCAGGGCACCGCGTCACATTCGCCGAAGGTCTACAGCTTGGTGGACGACCGTTTGGTTGGTTCCTAGGAACCCTCGGAATCATGATCTGGGTGATTTGGGAAACGCCAAAGTCTGGCACTTCACCATGGCCGAACGTTCGTTGGGCGGTTACCGCGATGATCGTGCTGGCGTGGATCGTCCCAACGTACTTGGTACCGGTGCCGTCCGCTGCGCGCGCATGGAAATGGGCTGCGGTGTTGACGGCTGCTGTTGCGCTCCTGATTTCAACCCACTGAGCGAAGCAACAGACTCTGCAAGGAAGAGCGTTTGTAGTCGTTCACCGCGGGTGCGAACTGCGACATGCCCAATCGGCCAGTCGTCCGTTGTTTCTACCAAGACGAAGGTGTGACCATTCGGTCGTACGAGGCGATCGCCGGCAACTACTGGAATCTCTGCAGCCGCCAACATGTGCTGATGGTCAGCGTCACGAACCAAGTGAACTTCACACAGTCGAATGCTGCGGGTAAGCGCGGCAAGCAACACCGCACGCGTATCACAATCGCCAGTGTCGGTGGCAAGGCACCAGAGCGGCATCGAGAGTCCAAAGCGATGTTTTGTGTCGCCAGGGTCCGGCGCGTTTCCGTACTTCAATTGCTGCACGAAACTAGAAAAGGCGCCAAATTCTTCGCGCAGGCCACTCGCGCCGCGGCGGTGAGCTTCGGCGAGAATTGCCGTGGCAAGTGGCCGCAGATCGTCAACGCTCGCGGCGATCATCCATTCATAATCGGGCGAAAGTACATCGCCATCCTGTGTGCGCCGACGTTGCACTCCATGGATCGCAAGGACACCATCAAGTGAAGCGCGTTTACTCACAAGATCTGCGTCATCGCTGTAGCGAATCACCGCGCGATCAATCTCGTAGCCAAAGGCCCGCTCCATCGCGAGTGCTCGTGTGACATCAATGGGGCCGCGAAAGGTAAGCGTCCGGCCTGTGGAACCTGGCTTCACAACGCGGGTATCCCCATCCCATCGCACGATTGGAACGGTGTTCACGTCCTCCCACGTCCAACGCCGCTGTTCGACGTCCTGAGAGAGCGCCGCGAGTGCACGCAGATCCGGCCCGTGCGCACCAGGGACAAGCCATGGATCGCGCTCAGTTCCGCTCCCGCGACATGTTGGAAGCCGCACCGGACCACTCTCCGGCGGCACGCCCACTGGGGTACATGTCTCCGCGGCGACCGCTCGACGAATGAACCCGCCTGCCAGCACTCGAATGGCTGGTTCACGACGCCACGCAAAAACTACGATCGCGATGGCTGTGATTGCCAGCGCTAACGCCCACAGCGCGCGTTCGATCCGAGTAGTTCCTGACTTCATGCCCCACCAACATCGGCTCGCGCAGCGCATCCCTTGAGCACAGTTTGCCGTGTCCGGAAATAACAGCCGCTCGCACTCTAGGAACGCGATGCATTATTGATCCCCCGCCACTTTCGTTCATTATTCCGCGCTGTCAGCATGCGCCGCGCGCCGCTGTTGCCACTTCGGACGCTCGCGCTGCGGGACAAATCCGCCCAGCACGCGCACGCATCCCACTCCTTCGAGCGTTGCTGCCAACTTCGACAGCAGTGCCCGCTCCGGCACAACATGCAGCGAATTTGAATGCATCAATATATTCCGCCCATTCACTTGCACGCGGATGTTCACATCCACTGGTCGCCCGTGCAGTGCAACAACCGTTCCTGAAGCTTGCCGAAGAATTCCGCTCGCCATTTGGAGCGCCGATGTCACTTGCCGCGATTCCGGATTCGAACCATCAACGGTGATTTCGATGCGCGTTGCAAGATGTTGCGCGGCATCATCGATAGGAATGACGCGATCAACTACGAGTTGCGGAGATCCGCGCGCATGATCGAGTCGCGCCACCATGACCACCACACCATCTTGTTGCATGAGTTCGCCGAATGTCGCAAAGGTCTGTGCAAACAGCACGCCTTCGATGGCGGTCGCCTGATCAGCAATTGTGAACATAGCCATCCGCTGGCCGGCGCTCTTGCCAGACTTTGCCACCACTGCGCGCACGCGTGTCAGCATGCCACCCACTACGACCGATGCGTCCTGACCCATTTGGGAAATCTTCTCAATGGATCCCGAGCAGAATGTGGCGATTTCGTCCTTGTATTGGTCAAGTGGATGCCCACTGACATGGAAGCCAAGCGCCTCCTTCTCATACGCAAGCGCCTGCATCCGCTCCCAAGGAGCCGTCTTACGCAGCGTGGTGACTGCAGCGGAACCGGCAGCTCCAGCGGGCGCGCCCACTTCAAACTCTCCAAAGAATGTCATCTGCCCAACGCGGCGATCTTCGTTCTTGGTCTGACCACTGCGAATGGCATCCTCAATGGTCGCCACCAGAGCCGCGCGTGATTCCACTCCATGCAATCCGTCGAATGCACCGCCCTTGATGAGGGCTTCAATGGTCGCGCGGTTCACGGCGCGTAGGTCCACGCGATCACAGAATTCAAAGAGATCCTTAAACCGCCCGCCCTTCTTACGCTCCGCAATGATTGCAACGATGGCACTTTCGCCAGAACCCTTGATCGCCTTCAATCCGAAGCGCACATGTCCGTGGCAATTGTCAATCTCCTCATTCTCGGCATAGACAACCGAGAAATCCGCATCAGAGAGATTGACGTCAGGCGGACGAACTTCAACGCCAACATGCGGACGCGCATCAGTGCTGTCGGGATACACCGTGCGCCTGCACTCATCGAGATAAACAGCCCAGTCCTCAACCTTTTGCGCTTGGCTTTCAAAGGTGAGCACTGCCGCCATGAAGTGGTTTGGGAACCATGTCTTGAGATACGCAGTCTGATAGGCAACAATTGCGTAACCAGTGGAATGGCTCTTATTAAAGCCGTATCCAACGAATTTCACGATGAGGTCAAAGAGTTCGTTCGCGCGCGCCTCATTCAGACCGCGTCCTGCAGACCCGGCCACGAACTCTGCTCGCGTGGCCGAGATCATCTTCTCGTTCTTCTTACTAATCGCCTTGATCAATGCATATGCCTGGCGCAGCGGAATACCGCCGAGCAAATGCACCACCTGCATCACCTGCTCCTGATAGACCATGATTCCATAGGTTTCCGCTAAGAGCGGGTCAACCGCTTCATGCACGAGCGGCACCACATGTCGCCCATGCTTGCGAGCGTTGTAATCAGGAATCAAACTCATCGGACCCGGACGAAACAGAGCATTGGCAGCGACCAGATCCTCGAGTCGATCCGGCTGCATGTCAGAAAGTAGCCGGCGCATACCACCCGACTCAAACTGGAACACTCCGCCGGTTTCCGCGCGGCGAAACAGACCAAGGACGCGCTGGTCATCCAACTGAATACGATCAAGATCCAGTGGATGCGGACCACCATCACTGCGCTCGCGCCCCGTGGCATGCCAGATCGCTTCGTCAGACATTGAATCACGAATCAACTTCTTCGCCAACTCAATAGTGGAAAGCGTGCGCAGTCCCAGGAAGTCCATTTTCAGGAGTCCGGCCTTCTCGCAGAGCGGTCCTTCCCACTGCGTGACCACTTCCTCGCCACCGCCAGTTGGTCTGCACAGCGGCACAATGGTGTCGAGCGGCTGCGTAGCAATGACTACGCCCGCTGCGTGAATTCCTTGCGTTCGCGCGTGATTTTCAAGCTCCTTCGCCGCGTCCACTACGCGCCGAACCTGCTCGTCGGAGTCATACGCTTCCTTGAACTGGGGGCTCAGCGCGAATGCCTTGTCGAAGGTCATGTCGGGCGCTTCCGGCACCAAATTGGCGATGCGCTGCCCTTCGGCGGGCAGTAGTCCAAACACACGCGCTACATCCTTGATGGCATTCTTTGCCTTCAGGCGACCGAAGGTGGCGATCTGCGCAACGTGCCCGTACTTCTGCCGCACGTGCTGAATGACCGCCGCGCGTCCGTTCTGGCAGAGATCGATATCAATATCCGGAAGCTCACTGCGATCCGGATCAGTGAAACGCTCAAAGAGAAGACCGTAACGCACGGGGCACGCATTGGAGAGTCCCAAGACATAGCCAACCATCGTGCCAACGCCAGATCCACGCGCAGTTGCAGGAATGCCATGCTGACGCGCCCAATTGACGAAGTCCCACACAATCAGGAAGTATGCGCTGATCGCTTTGTCGGCAAGCACTTTCAGTTCGCGTTCGCAACGAGCGCGAACCACCGGCGTGATGCCATCAACGCCGTAGCGCCAAATCAACCCGGCTTCAGCAAGGTCGCGCAACGCACGGTCGCAATCGGCACGCAACGTTGCCTCCGTGACATCGGCATCCTTCGTACTGTCAAACGGAAATAGCTCGATGGTCTGGCAGTAACTCTTGAACCACTCCGTCAGGTCGCCGTCCTTCTTTGGGTCATACTTCGGCTTCTTGCCCCCGTGGCGAATCCGCACCACCGGCGCGTACTTCATGTCCTTCGGAAGCGTCACATTGCAGCGGTCGGCAATACGCACGGTGTTCGCGAGCGCCTCGCGCTCGGCGTCGTCTTCTGCAAAGAGAGCGTGCATTTCCGCCGGAGATTTGACATAAAGCTCCTCCGGGTAACGCAAGCGGTCCGGCGCATCCTTGGTGCGAGCCATGGAGATGCAGCACAAAGTGTCATGCGCATCATGGTCTTCCTTGCGAAGGAAATGCGCGTCGTTATCACAGACAAGCGGAAGCCCAAGCTTTTTGGCAATCTTCTTGAGCAGCGGATTGATGCGCTCCTGATCCTCTACATGCCGCTGCAATTCGATATAGAAGCGCGGCTCGCCGTTGGCGTCCGGCGCAAAGTTCTCTGCGTGCCAACGCGCCTCGTCGAGTGCGGCTTCCCAATGCTTTGACTGATTAGTCTTGACGAATTGATCAAGATGAAATGCGATGCTTGAACCAAGGTGGCCATTGATGGCAATGAGCCCGAGATTGAATTCTGCGAGCGTCGACTTATCCATGCGCGGCTTGTAATAAAAACCGTTGAGAAATGCGTCGCTCGAAAGTTTCAGAAGATTGCGCCAACCCTGGAGGTCTTGCGCAAGAAGTACTAAATGGAATCCACCATCCGCAACACCAGTGTGCGTACGGTCGCGGCGATCACCTGGAGCAACATACGCCTCAATACCAAGGATCGGCTTGATCCCCTGCTCGCGCGCCTCAAGATAGAACTCGAGCGCGCCAAACAGATTGCCGTGATCGGTGACCGCTACAGAATCCATACCGAGCGCCTTGACGCGGCTCACGAGTTTCTTGATGCGATTGCCACCGTCAAGCAACGAGTACTCGCTGTGCAAATGAAGATGCACGAACTTCGGCGACCCGTCATCAATTGCTGATGCGGTTCGGGGGGCTTCCATGCCGGGGTTTGCGCGCTCGTCTGCCATTGACTTCCTGTCAGGAAACGCGCATCGTAGATGGCACTGCGATACGATCCGCGCCCGACATGGAAACTCGCACGATCGTTGTGAAAAACATTGAAATCGGTCCTGCCTCGGGTGGCGGCGCGGGCGGGGGCACGGGCGGCGGCGGCAATCCCGTCGCGGGGCTCGTGCGCGTCTTGATTCGCATCGCACTGGTGGTACTGGCGCTAGCGATCGTGATTCCTATTGTGGTCCTTGGACTCGGTTGCTTTCTGATTGCTGCAGTCGTCGGACTTCTGATCTGGGGCATGCGCCGCATCTTCGGCGTGCGCGGCGGGTCGCGGATCAGCGTGAGCGCAGGAAGTCCGGGCAACACCCAAGTTGCCCCCAATGGCACTGACGCTGACAACGATGGTCGCGAGGGTGTGCGCGTCAAGCGCTGAGCCACCGGCCGCGTCACTACCAACTCAGCCGCGCGCCTTCACCGTCTCCCGATCTATGCGTTCAAGTAGCGCGGCGCGCAGTGTGCGGGTGACTTCTCCTGGAGTTCCTGCACCGATGGTTCGTTGCTCCAAACTCACTACTGGCAGTACCTGCCAACTGGAGTTCGTCAAGAACACTTCGTCGGCCTGCAGTACGGCCTCAATTTCAATGCGCTCGCGGCGCACCGCGATGCCGCTCTCTTCCGCAAGCACAATGATCGCCGCCCGCGTAATTCCTGGCAGTACGGGACTACGAAGCGGCGTTGCCTTTGGTTCTTCGCCACGCGCCATCGGAGTAATGAGCGCGCCATCTTTCACAAGAAACACATTGGAAACACACCCGCACGCCAGCGCGCGAGTCACATCAAACCACAGTGCCTCTTGCATTCCGGCGGCCGCGGCGCGCTGCAGCGCATGCAAGCGCGGCCAGTACCAGAGCGTCTTGTGAGACGCAAATGGATCGGCAACATTCAACTGCGCATCAGCAACGCGCACGCCAATTCCCTGCTCAAAGAGGATCTGTGGATACGGCGTGGGCGGCTGAACATGGATGAGGATTGTTGGATCATGTTGCACCTCAGCAGCGGTGCGCGCCAAGAGATTCATGTCACCTCCCGTGAGCGTGACCCGAACCCGCGCGTGCTCAAGTGCATTCTCAGCGAGTGTCGCCTCTGCTGCGTCGACGAGTGCTTCTGCGCGCAGTGAATCTGAGAGGCCAAGTATGCGCGCGCTTTCACTCATGCGCTCCATATGTTCAAGCCCGCGGAAGATGCGCCCATGGCGCGCGGCCATGGTTTCAAAGAGACCAATCCCGTGCTGAAACCCCGCGTCGAACGCTGAGATCTTCGCATCAGTCATGGGAACGAAGGCACCGTCAATCCAAGCTTGGAGCATGGCGTGAAAGCGTAGCGGCTCGGCGCGGCGGCGCGGCAGAATTACCACAGAATCCGAAAGGCGCTCAGTTCACCCGCAGCAGCGTTTCATGTCCGGCGGGGCATACAAACTGGTCATACGTCTTAAGACCCGTCGACACTCGACCCTGCAGGACCATCAACTCTGCGCAACGACCATGCGGGCAAGTGCCCTTGGGAAAGCGCTGTCCTTCCGGAACATTGAGTTCATGGAGCGGCTTCTGCCCGGTCGCATATTGCAAGACTTGGTCAAGTTCCACAGCCACTTGATCGGGGCCCTTGCCCTTCATGCGCGCTGTCACATAGATCTGTGCCAATGTCTCATTCTGCTTCGACTCTGAGAGCGCTGGCAACGGCGCCTTAGATCGCATCGGATCAATGATGGCTGCATCCGCGAGATACACCGAGGACGGGTCTGAAGGATCAAGGCTGAATGCCTTCAGGAGTTGGGCAGCATCTTTGTGCGAGCGCACCTCAGCGCGAATCGCGTCAGCCAATGCCTGTATGCGCCGAGTGCTACTTGATGACGATGAATTGCCATCCGCATGCTTCGGTGGCGCAGCGCCCCACACCATCTGCGCGGACGACAGCGCGATTCCCGCAACACAGAAACACACCATGAACGCCCCGCGAAGTCGTAGATGTCTCATGCATTCAGCGTATCACGGCGTCGAATTCCGAAACCCAACGATCGCCCCGCCCCAGCTGCCATCCGCGTGCTCCGACCACTGCACATCAACCTCGGCACGTTTGCCAAGCAGCACAAGGTCTGCGCGGTGAGTGGCGATGCCATCTTGATTTCCAAAGAACCCAGTATTGAGTGCAGTCACAGTGATCGAGGGATCGGCTGCCGCGTTGGCGGGCACCGTTCCCCAAATCCAATCCGCAAACGTCCGCGCGACAATCGGCTGAGTACTTCCGAGCAATGGCGTCTCCGCCCGATTGCCTTGCGAAGTCCGAACTGCTTCTCTCACCCACGTACTGACTGAGTCGACACTTGACTCCTTCTGATTGCGTCCACCGCGCCACAGCAACACGGCGATCACAAAGATCATGCCTGACAAGAACAGGCTGCGCGCACGGAAGCGAAACTTTGGCAACGGGAATCCCATGTCCTCAGCCTAGTAGGAGTACGCGGCTCGCGCGGATGAAGTGAACTGAGACGTCCACCGCCACCGCAACACACATGCATGCGCAATCTGGAACCCGCTCCCCTGGCCGCACTCGCCGGAGAGGACTGGGCCGCGCT
>CANJHD010000070.1 GCA_947474065.1 Planctomycetaceae bacterium | reverse complement strand
TCCTCCATGCGCGCCGAGCTCACCACCGATCCATTTGCGCAACGCATCTTGGGTGATGACCTTCGCCTCAGCGCACTGAGCGGCGATCAACTCACGCAGAACCCGACTGACGGACTGCCCGCCGTCATAGCGCTCTTGCCCGAGAGCTTTACGTTCAACGAACTTCAGAATGCCATTGCCGCAACGCTGGGTCTTGAGCCCGATGCCATGGAGTCGAACAGCAGTTTCCGCCGGCGTTCGCAGGAATTCGTGCACCGCGGAGTGCTTCGAGAGGTGCGCACCACTCGCGATCCATCCGAAGCGGACCGGATTGGCCGTCCGCCGAGGCGATACGAGTTCGACCAGCATGCGTGGCGAATCTGGCTTGAAGAACGAGGCGGCACCGTGTCGATGCGATCGTCGCAACGGACGCCGGTCAGCTTCTCCCCGCCCATGGTGCCCATGTCCCCAGTGCCGCCAATGTCGCCACTGACATTGCAGATGCGCGCAAATTTGCGCGAAGCGCGGGCAAACGACGTACGCGCGAGCGAAGACGACAGCGTTCGCCGAGATGTCGACTCCGGGTCTGCACAGGAATCCACCGATTCGCGCGGCCTGCCATCCTGGCTGGCATCGCCCCGTCAATCTATAGCCCGCGCCTCGATTCGCTCGGAAACGACGAAGGCACAGGTTGAAGCGGAACCCGATCGCTTGGAGCGATTGGAGCGCATGGTCGAAATGCTTGCACAGGAACTCGCGCGCAGCAAGGATGCGGGGCGCGGGAAGAAGAGTTGATGATGGTGTAACGCTGGGCATGCCCGCACTCACCTGATCGACGCCGGCACCAACACACGCTCCCCGTTGACCGATACGTAGATCAGCTCTGGCGGCGGACTCACCCCAGGGAACGAATCCCAGCCCGAACCAACCCAGGTACCCGTTGAGTCGACTGAACTTCAACATGTGCGTCTCCTTATTGATCGATGACTCATCCGCAATCCGCAGGCAGCGCTAGCGGGCGTTTGGTCAATCGGTCGAGTGTGAACATACGACGCCACGGTGAAGCAACTGCTTCACTGGCGCAGCAATTCTCCCTCCAAACTCTCCAATCCACCGCCACGCCAAGGCCGTCCCCACCGCCAACAAATTTCTCTGCAAACCGCAACCAATCGCCGCCAACTGCGTACATAAGGCACGAAGTTCCGTCTGTACTGCGCGCCTCTTGCCGGGAGATGCGATGAGCAACACGAGTAACACGAGCGAAACGCACCGCACAAGCGACGCACCATGCCAAACAACCAAAGCAATTCATGGCGCATCTATCGCAAGCCCACAACCGAGTCGAAAGCACCAGCGCTCCCTCTTCACCCTCCACCCCCTGCGCGCCTGGTGGCGCAATCGCTCGCTCGTTGACGTTCACGGCTGGCGCGTCTCCGTGATCGCCAAGCTCCCGGATTCTTCCGTCGCCATGCCGCCACCGATGCTCGCAGCAATCGCCGCGCTGAACCTCCCATGGAAAGTGCGCGATCCCAATACGGGAATCGTGTTCCTACTCTGCCCGCCCGGGAAATGCACCATCGGCTCTTCCTCCGATGAAGACGGCCACAAGGACGACGAAACACTGATCGCCTGCAATATCAAGCATCCGTTCTATCTTGCTGAAACCACCACTACGCAAGAACAGTGGGAACGCATCGCTGGCGCCAACCCGAGCGTTCATGTTGGACCGAAACTCCCTGTTGAAAATGTCAGCGTCAACGACTGCATCGCCTTCACACGTGCATGCGGACCTGGCTTTCGATTCCCGCACGAAGTGGAATGGGAATACGCATGCCGCGCCGGGTCCGACACGCCGTTCAGTCACGCAAAGCATCTCGATGCCGACATCGTGAACTACAACGGTCGACACCCCTACCGCGATGGACCACCCGGACCGGATCGCCTACACACCGTCGCCGCAGGCAGCATGCCCGCAAACTCCTGGGGGTTCCACGAGATGCACGGAAACATCTGGGAGTGGTGCGTCGCCGCCGCCACGCGGGTGGCGCTTGCGAGCGCGGATGGCGATGCCAGCGTCGCAACGGTGATGCGCGGCGGCTCATGGGCCAACCACGCGCACAACTGCCGCTCTGCATCACGGCTCACGAGAGCCTCGGACTACTCGCGCAAGACTGCCGGATTTCGCCTAGCTCGTGGTATCTAGAACAACAACTGCAACTGCGCGCGCACCACAACGCCGCCGTTGCCTTCGCCCGTGCTAGTCGCCCGCCAATCGGTGCCGACAATCGGCTCTCCAAAGAGTCCGTTTGAGAACTGGATCGAATCAAACGCCCACCCCGCATCAAGCGTGAACTTCACGTCGTTCTTATTGAAGTAATAGTTGAACCCAACCGTAGCAAGATTGAGCGTCTGCCGACTCAGCGCGGAATTCACATCCGATGCTGCTTGCCCGGAATTCACACGCAGAAATTCGTAGCGAGCGATCAACTCCAGCGCGTCCGCAACGAAGACACCGCCCTGCACCACCGCACCGTACGACAGACTCCCCTCGATCCCCTGAGTATCCGCCGCGCTTGTCCCGTCATACAAGTAGTTGCCAAGGAACGCCGTCCAGAAACTCCATCCATCACCACGCAGGTTGAAATCAGCGGTGTAGGTGAGCAGCGTCAACTGATCAGTCGTTGTTGGAGAAATCTGACCATTGCCGATCGACTGCCGACCCGCAGGCGGCGTGCCCGGCGAATGCTGCCAATTCACCGCAGCACCGATCATGGCCGCAAACGGGCTTCCACGCCAACCCTGCATATCCTTGAATTGGCCCCAATCGCCGTCCAACTTGTATTCGACACGCCCCGTGAATGCCCAATCGGTTGCATCGCCGTCAGGCTGAATAGCGCCCAAATTTCGATTGCCACCGCCATCGTTGTACGAGGCATACGCACGAAGTTTCTCAGCCTCCCACCCAAGCAAAACGCCTTGGATCCACTTCGTGTTGTAGTACTGATTCACCAACGAACGCTCCGCAAATTGCTGGGTGCGGCTCGATGTGTTTTCTTCGTAATTAAAGAAATTCTTCCACTGACCCATGCGCACGAAGAACCCGTCGCCGAGCGCCTTCTGAATGAACACGTCCTCAAGATTGAACGGACTGTTCTGATTCTGCCCATCTCGGTCAGACGCAAACTGCACGCGGTAGGTCCAACTTGGGTCAAACACATGACCAAAGAAATTCATTCGCACGCGACGCAACTCGAAGCCGTATTCGTTTTGCACCCCGTCCTTGCGCTGCGCGGAAGTTAACGAACTCGAAGTTGCATAGGAATACGAAAAGCGTGATTGCACCTGCCCGCCAATGTTGAGTCGAAAGTTTCCATCGGCGCTGGCCAGGAAGAATCCTTTGTCATATCCAGCAGTGGCGCCATCGCTGCGAAGCGAGGTCCGCGTCGACGAGTCACTCAACGCGTCGCCAACAATGGAGCGAATCTGTTGCGCGCGCTGCGCGGTCAGCCACACCTCGCCGTTCTCCGATTTCAGTTCCTCGATCTTCTTCTCTTGCTCGTCCGTCTTGCGCCGGAGGGCTTCCACCTCTGACTGCAGACGATCAACACGGTCCATGGCTGAGTCTGGATTGGCGACTCGGCTGGGCGCGGCTGACTCAGGCGAAACAGGAGGATCGGTGTCGCCGCCCAAGGCCGGAAGCGCGGCAACACATATCGCGCCCGCAACGGCAATCAACAAGGTTGTGGGCAGTACACCGAGCGACATGTTGGGGGCAATGTACCCGCGCCAAACAGCCGCCACAACCTCGAGAGCAGGCACTGACCAATTCGCCAGAATGGCGCAAACGACCGCTAACTCAAACCACTAGCATCGCCCCCAATCAGAAAGTGATGCATCAATGAATCTGCCAATCGATACCAAAGTCGCCGATCCGCTTGACAGGACGAACGGTAATTTGAACCGCGCTGAGGCAGTCGCTGAGCAGTCATCGCAGAGCGGTAAGGATCTTGTTGCCTTCAAGGCCGCGCTCGACGCACACGCCATCGTCGCAACGACCGATGCACGCGGACGCATCACTTACGTCAATGACAAGTTTTGTGCGATTGCTAAATATCCGCGCGAAGAATTGCTTGGACAAGACCATCGCATCATTAACTCCGGGCACCATTCGAAGGAATTCTTCCGCAACCTCTGGCAAACTATTAGCAGCGGAAAAATTTGGAAGGGCGAACTCAAGAATCGGGCCAAAGACGGGGCGATCTACTGGGTAGATACCACCATCGTTCCGTTCCTTGGCGAAGACGGACGTCCGGTGCAATTCATTGCAATTCGCGCAGACATTACCGAACGCAAGTTGGCGGAAGAGGACCTACGGCGCACGCTTAACGAACTCAGCATTGCAAACTCAGAGCTGGAAGCGACGCGTCTGAAGACGGAATTCCTAGCCAACATGAGCCACGAACTTCGCACCCCGCTCAATGCAATTCTCGGCTTGAGCGAGGCGATGATCGAAGAAACCTATGGTCCATTGACGCCCCGCCAAGCGAAGTCAATGGCCACCATCCACGGCAGCGGCGATCATTTGCTTTCCCTCATCAATGACATCTTGGACCTGTCGAAGATTGAGGCCGGCAAGCTGGAACTAAATCCAGATCACGTGGTCGTGCGCGAATTCTGCGACAGTTGTATTGCCTTCGTTCGCACTCAGGCGATGCAAAAGAATATTCGCGTCACCTTTGAACACGACGATCGCATTGCTCCGCTTTGGGCAGATCCACGCCGCCTGAAGCAAGTCTTGGTCAACCTGCTCATCAACGCCGTGAAGTTCACGCCCGCTGGCGGGCACATTGGACTCACCGTGGCAGCATCGAGCGATGGCGAGACGATCGGGTTCACCGTCTGGGACACAGGAATCGGCATTGCAGCCGACGACGCGGCCAAGTTGTTCCGCGCATTCACACAACTCGATACCGGCCTCGCCCGTCAACAAGAAGGCACCGGACTTGGGCTTGCACTTGTGGCAAAGTTGGTGGAGTTGCACGGCGGCAGCGTGTCGCTTGAGAGCGAGCCCAACAAGGGCAGTCGCTTCACCGTGACTCTGCCGTTCATCGAGTCAGCGACGATGCGCCCACGTGATCGCGTACAGCCACCGACCGTGGATTTGAAACCCTCCAACCCCGAGCGAAATCCACGCCGCGCACTGCTTATCGAGGACGACCAGACTTCCGCGGATTTGCTGACCCGCCACCTCAGCGAACTAGGCATCACATGCGTCGCGCACCCTCGCGGCGAGCACTCCGTTGAAGCAGCCATCCGCGAACGTCCAGATGTGATCCTGCTCGATATTCAGTTGCCCAACGACAGCGGCTGGGTCGTGCTCACGAAGCTCAAGGAGCACGAACTCACGCGGCACATTCCAGTTGTCGTAGTGTCAGTGGTCGACGAGCCAGAAAAGTCCCGATCATTGGGTGCCGCGGCGCACTTCACCAAGCCTGTTACTCGCGAGCAGTTGTCTCAATTCCTGCGTCCACTGAACGCTGTTGAAAGGGCGACGCGCCATGCCGGCCACGATGAAACTGCGGCCTCAACAGCGCAACCGAGCGGCCCCGTCATACTGATGGCGGAAGACAACGAAGCGAATATTCAGACGATAGGCGGCTATCTCGAGGCGAAGGGCTATCAGATGCACTACGCGCATAATGGCCACGTCGCCGTCATGCTCACGCATACATTGCGACCCTCTTTGATTCTCATGGATATTCAGATGCCAGTCATGGACGGGTTGACGGCGATCAAGAGCATCCGGTCGGACACATCCTTCAAGGACATCCCGATCATCGCGCTGACTGCTTTGGCCATGCCTGGCGACCGGGAACGGTGCTTACTTGCCGGCGCAACGGAATACGTTAGTAAACCAGTGAAATTGAAAGAGTTGGTCGGACTGCTAGAACGACTACTGACGCCTGCTGCTGCTGCCGTTTGAATGGCCACTCACGGACTGAATGAACCCTGGCTGTTCGGACGGCTACCGATTACGCTGCGCAGGTCATGACACACCTGAAGCCGACAGACCATTCGATTCCCGCATCGCTTGAACGCGTGACCGCGTGGCTTTCTGCTGATCAACTCGTCACTGGCGGCGCACCGACTGCTTCCGCCCTTCGACTTCTCACCGCTCTGCTGCGCCTGGAATCCACGGACCGCGCCGACACGCTGAAGTCTGCATCTGCTGCAACGATCGAAGCTGGCGCCGTTCCGAACACTCCTACCTATGACTCGTTCGTCGCGGCACTGCATGAATTACTCGGCCGTGCCAACTACCGTGAGATTTCTGGCGCGGAATTGCAAGAGGCCTTCGATTCCGAAGCGCTTTCATCAGTCAAGATCCAGGTTGATATGACGGCGTTCGCTGCACTGCACATTTTTGCGCGTGGCAAAGAGCGCCGCGCCGAAACCGTGCGATCACTCTTTGGACTGCGCAAACGGCGCGTTGAGTTTGATGTTCTTGAGCGCGTCTTCGTGTTCTCAAGTCTTGCGCAGACTGACGGCGCGTTGAACCTGAAACTCTTCGGAAACATCCCTGTGCCGGACATGGAAATGCTGCTTCCGAACTGCAAAGTGAAGATGCGGCGGATTGACCAAGCGGTGGTATTCCTTCCTGCCACCATCAGCGTTGTACTTGCAGCCTCAAAGGTGCTGTTCTCACTCACGGCTATTTGGAGCGCCATTCAGTTCTACACCGGGCTTTCGAAAGACGAACCGATTGTCTCCGGCGGTTGGGGACTGGTGGCCGCGGGATCGTTCACGCTGCTTGGTATCACCATGGGCGCGTACACCAAATATCAGAAGCGGCGCCTTGAATACGCAAACGCGCATTCACGCACGCTGTACTTCCAAACGCTCGACAGCGAATCCGGTGCATTCCTGCGCGTGCTTGATGAGGCCTTTGAGGAGGAAGCCAAGGAGGCGGTGTTGGCATACGCGTTCCTGTTGGCACACGGGCCAAGCACTGAAACAGCGCTCGATGAACGCGTTGAACAGTGGCTGCGCACCAAGATCGGCGCGCCAGTCGACTTTGAAGTGGACGATGCGCTTGCCAAGTTGGCGCGCTTGGGCGTTGCCACACGGTCCGGCGACGTATGGACTGCCATGCCATCCGAACTAGCCACCGAGCGGCTCCGTTTGCAATGGGTAGGGACGGCCGATCGGTAACTGAGCGGGCTCGCTCAGCGGCAGTAAACGCAGATCAATGGCGCAACGGCCACCCTGCCGATGACCCTTCTATGAATACAACCATTTCCGGGCTGGGTTTCAGTTGGAAGTCGCTTACTGCCTCCGTTGCGATCGTTGCGAGTGCGGCGGCCATTCTTGCCGCGGGGAGCGCCACGGCGCCCAACCCCGGTCGCTGCGTTGCCATGGGGCTCGACACCAGCGGGCGCGAATCGCGACTACCCAAGCAAGTGATTGCCAATGCCACCAACCTCACCATTCGCGGTTCCATTCCATGCATGGACCAGGTGATGGCATGGACCGTCATTGGTCCGTACCGCGCGTTCGAAGACGGAACTGTGGAGATGCTGGCGTCGCCAGTACCGCCCTGCCAAGGCGGCGACTACTACGTGTGGATTGCGTTTCCGAAGTAACCGCCGAGCAGTCAGCGTTTATGCAGCGGAAGACTTCGGGTTGGGACCGAAGCGGTTCGTGCCGGGCGTGCTGTCCATCACCATGAAGATGAAGAAGATGATGGAGCCGATCAACGGAATCAAATGGATGAAGATCCAGAGGCCGGTACGGTCCGTGTCATGTAAGCGGCGGAACACAACAGCCAACCATGGCAGCACCACCGCCACGCTGTATATGGCGCACAACGGTCCCGGTCCGTATTCACCAACGGCGTGCCCCATGATGCGGTCAATAGCCAGCAGACCGGCATACACAAAGAAGTTCACAATCATGAACATCCAGTACTCCATCCGTCGCGCGCGGCCGGAGAAGCCGACATAGTTCTTGAGGACGGCGAGGTACCAGTTCATGCGATGGCCTTTCGATTGATCCGCCGGGTATCTGCCCCATTGGAGTGAATTCCGGCGCAATGCCGGCGGTCGATGATGCAAAGCGCTGCATCACCGATGGTTGCGATGCTATGCGGAATGACGTTCCCAACGCGCGCCCCACGACAGGTCATGCACAATCTGATGATCCGTCAAGATCCGCGTTGATTTCACTTGCGCGCGCGGCGCTAGGAATTACCATCGGTCCCGCTCGCACGTTCCGGAGCTCTGCTCAATTCGAAACCACCGGCCGACTGCGGACGCTCCACGCTCGCATCGGATGGACATGCTCACGCACCAACCACTTAAAGGAGAGACTCATGGACGAGTCACGCAAGGTTCAGATCCGCGCTCACGCCAAGAGCAACACAACGACGCTTGATCACACGCATCTGGTCGCGCCGACCCTGAGTCATCTTGGAGAATGTCCCGCCATTGGTAGTGCGCTGGCATCGATCGTTGAGCAATCGCTGCAGAGTGGCAAGCGCTTTCCGCACACGCTCCTGATTGGTGGCGCAGATAGCTCAAAGCGCGTGATCGCCGCGACGATCGCCGCGGAGATGGCTGTACCGATTCATTACGTGGACTTAGTGCAGATCCGTAGCGGCGATGCATTGCACGCAGTGCTTCGTCATGTGACGGCCGGGGCGATAGTCCTGATGAGCGGCATCGACTGCACCTACGAGGGAACCTTTGCTGACCTTGCACGCGCCGTCAACGGGCGCGAGCGACTCAAGGAGCCGAGTCTTACATCGTGGATGCGGGAGATGACCCGTGAGGAATGGCAGAAAAACTCCCGGCAAGCCTCTCTGAAATACGCGGATTTCACGGTGGTTTTGACTGGTCGAAAGAGCCACTCCGCCCACGCCACGTACCTGCGGTGGGTCGAGCGGCACTACTTCACCAAACAGTACGAAGGAGGCGAAGTGGCACGACTGAGCCGACTCTTTCGACACACCGACCGAACCGTCGATGACGACGTGATCTGCCTCATTGCCAAGGTGACCACCACCTTCGGCGTCCGCACGCTTGAGGCTGCCAACGCCATCGTTGAGCGCATGCGTAGCAATGGCATCATGCACCTCGACCAACGCACGTACGGCGAGCTCTTTGAGGACATGTTCGCAGCGCTTCTTGATCCGAAGCGTGTCGCTGCATACAAGAAGAAGCTGGCACGCCTGGAGCAGGCTGCTAACAAGAATGCCGCGAGCACTTCGCAAGCACTGGTTCAGCCAACTGCAACGTCACCCCAAGCGGCCGCAGCCTGAATGGTTGGGTTATGTCCACGCGCCGAGAAGCATTCCTAAGTCAGCCCCATTGACAATTCCATCGCCGTTGAGATCGCCTGAACCGAGCGTGCCCCACTGCCCGAGAAGTACACCCAGGTCTGCGCCATTAATGATCCCATCGCCATTCAAATCACCCACAAGTGCTGGTCCAATCCGCACCTCAAGAGTTACACGGTCCGAGTCGGAGTAGATGCCGTTTGCGTCCCACGCTCGTAACGAAAGTCGGTAGGTTCCGCGGACATCGCCAAGCAAGTACTGGCCGTGCAGATGCACTCCCGCACCAACCGCAAAGCTGCGATCGGCTCGCGTGCTTCCGTCGGTGCGTGCGATATTTGTCAAGCTTCCGTTGGATTGCACGACACACCACGCAATGACAGCAGGCGCTGGCGAGCCATCAAGGCGCGTAATGTGCTCAAGCTCAAATCGAAAGTCACCACCTGCAAGGCGTCCGGTACTGAAGAAGAAGTCACTGGTGAGCGTGGTGTCGGTAGCGGCAAACCAGCCGATGTATCCAGGCTGGTTCGTGACTGGCGTCAACAGATTCATGCGCCATGCTGCTGCGGAATTCATGAGCGTTCCATCCGCAGCAATGCTGTACGCGGATTCCGCCGGCAAGTATCCCGCGCGAATCGAGATTCGATCGCCGGGTATGCCGGACAGCGTGTCGACAGTGACATGGCCATGAGCGAGCGCCATGGCGCCGATCCCAAGCGCAAATACAGCAGCGAGTTTCCAGTGAGCGCACGATGAGTCAACCGAGGTGTGTCTATTGGTAGTCATAAGTAATTTTGTAGTTGGATTTCAATACGGCGTTTCAGGATTGAACGGGTTTCGACCTGCTTCAAAGTCATTCGCAAGACGCAACCACGTCACGCCGGCGGCATGCCCGTCTGCAAAGAGAACATTGCAACCCTCGCCGTGCCGGAGCACCGCGATGGTTGTCTTGATTTGATCCACACTCGTCCAACCCACTGAATGAACATGGTCGATAAGTCCAGCCCCTTCAGTTTCCATGGCCCAGAAGGTTCGATCCGGTGCTGGGATTTGCGGCAGTCGCGAGACCGCGCTGCTGCGCCCACCAGCAAGGATCTGTTGAGTGAACGGATCAAAGTCAATGCCAGGGACGAGTGGCTCGAAATAGGTGTTGATGGCGTAACTAGTGACTCGCTCCTCCCCGTAAGGGTCGGCTGGGCAGATGCGCACGGCGCCGTCAAATCCATGCGCAGCAAGTGCCTGCATCCACGCGTCGGCACGAGACACATCGCCAGTGGTGTGACTTGAAATTGGATACTGCTCGTTTGAAGTGTTGAAGTAGCTGTGCAACGCGGTTGCCATAGTGCGAAGGTTGGCAAGGCAACGCGTCTCAAGCGATGCACGGCGAACCATTCCCATCCCAGG
>CANJHD010000069.1 GCA_947474065.1 Planctomycetaceae bacterium | reverse complement strand
TCGTCGGTGGCAAGGAATCGGCAGACGATGGGGTACCACTCAGCGCACACTTTCCCGGCGTCACCTGCCCATTGCATGAGGGCGGGGGAGTCCGCGATGTTGGACATGTCGAGGACGATGGTGGTGGAGGTGGGGTTGCCAGCGGGTTCTGCGGCGAGCGGGGCGGCGTGGCGCAGGTAGGGGTCGTCCACGGCGCTGGGGCTGAGGGTGGTCGCGGCGATCATCGAGAGGGAGAGGAGGGTGGTGGCGATGAAGGGGCGGGGGTGGGGCATCGGGAGAAATCTAGTGTGGGTGTGAATGGGGTGAAGGTCTAGAAGCTAGGGGAACTAGGTTTGGCAGCGCTACGGAGCGTGCGAGGCGACCCACGCGGTCCGACCGAATCTTCAGGGGTATCCATAGGATCTTTGTGCCCGTGCAGTCCGACACGGTGGAAGTCCACCAACAATGCACCGCATAAGCCGCTGTTTATTCGAGGTGCACACAACTAGTAGGCGAAACAGCGGAACGATCAGTGTCACTTTGCTTCTGTGACCCGTTCATCCACACCTAGTCGCCATCGGCTTGGAGGGCGTCCGCCAATCCTTCTGGTCGGCGTGAAACTATCAACTTCCACAAGCCGGATAGGTCGATTCTATATTCAATGGAGAGTATCCCTCGTAGTGCGTCCCCGCTGAAGGATTCGCTAGTTAACTTCGGGAAGTCGCTGGTGACTCGGTACAACTCTTCGTCGCAGACCCTGTACGTTGAACGGGAGTACTCTCCCTCATGGGCATCCGAGTATCCGGCTGCCTGTAGCGTTTCTTCGAATGAAACTTGTGCATGCAGGTCAGCGTCAATTGCTTGACGGACCTTACGGACCATGCCCTGAAGGCTATTCGTCGAGGTGCCGTCTTGACGTACACGCAGGCTAAAGAGGTGAAGTGAACCGCCCGGCGGCGCGCTCAGTTGATCTAGTCCCGAGATCGAATGAACTTTTGCATCGGCCGACGCAGTAGTCTTGACTTCAATTGCTCGATTTGACCACTCAAAGTCGTTTCGTGCCCCCTTTGGTCCGCGCCAATTCGTGACGGCGCAACGGGCTCCTTGGAGAGGTAAAAGCCAAACAGATAAGAACCACAATTCGCCAAACAGCCCTAGTTGCTTTTCATATCCGAGGACATTCTTTGGCAGGTTTGCCCAAAAGTGCCGACAACGCTCGAGCACTTGACGCACCACATTACTAGGGGCTCCGCCGGATGCAACGCCTTCAGTAATCTGTCGGCCAATGAGGTCGAAGACCGCGTGGCCACTTTGTTCTACGCAGACCACATCGATAAACCGACCACCGCGATGTCCCTCGATCACTAGATCACTGGTTCGGACTTTGACGCCTCTGCTGTCCACATCCGAAAAATCTGGTTCATCAGGGGAGACGCGAACCAAATAGTGCCGCTGTCCAGACGAGTCTATCGCGGCTAGTACATCTAAAGATCTAGTCGGATCGATCACCTCACCAATGAGTTGCTGTCCTGCAACAGGTCTGCATTCGAGCCTCTTCCAAATCGCTTGATCAAATGCGCCCATCGTTCGTCCTCCAATCAACGGTACCGTAGACAAAATTGCTCATTGTGTCTCTATAAGCCGACTTCGGAAATGAGATGCCGAGGCCTACAAGGTCAATTGCGCAACTGTCATTTGGATCGTCAAACAGTGGTGCTCTATTACCCTTTGGCGACTTTCCATCGTTGCCTGACCATTTGCTGATTGGGTATAAGATGATCAATCCCTCTTCGGGCGATCGTATTTGGCGCGACGCCCCACCGCGTGTCGCTTGCGACAGCCCGATGTTCTCATCGTCAGGATCCACGATCACGCCTAGACTGTTGGCTCCTTTGAGCCTAGTACGGGACACTTGGTTTAGAACGCCCGTGGGCAATCCCCAATTCACTTGGCCGAGCTTGTTACGTGGGCCTGCGAGTCCGCGTACTGCTATCACCCAACGAACTAGTTCGCCCGCTTGCACCCGGCGTGTTATGTACTCCAGTACGTCGTCCATTTCGATACTCCGACAGTTCGGGTCTTGTTGGTAGTCCTTTAGGAAGTCACGAGCGATTGTTGACGTAATCCCCGACCATGCGGGCCCGCTAGCGTCGCTCAGTTTCGGATCATGGGTGCCGAGCCGTTTCACTAGCTCATTGACTAGAAGAAAGTTTTCTTTAGCGTGGCGTACCAAGTCGGCCGGCCGTGACAGTGGAAACTTGACAGTTTGTTGTAGCTCTAGCGAGTAGTCGATTCTCCCCGCAGATCTCCGCGAGAATCGCTGCTTGCTTGGGCTCGTCACCGTCATAGATGAGTGGCTCATTATGCGTAAACCGATCTCCATCGGCGTGACGTTGAGATCCTTGTAACTCTTTATATCTTCGCGCAGTTGGTATTCGACCAACGCCAAGTCGCTGAACCACTCATGCAGGGTCTGTGTCGTGTAGATCCTCATCAAATCTTCGTAGCCGGATCTGAAGCCGAACCACCGACCCATTTGTAGGAGCGTGTCATAGTTTGGCGTATCGCGGCTGAAGTAGCTGATCAGTAGCCCTTCGAGTGTCAGGCCTCGTGAGAGTCGATTGCCGCCAATTGCAATAGCCTTGAGTGACGGGTTTTTCTTGTAGTCGAGAACTTCGACCTTGCCATCATCGCCAGGATCGCTGTTAATTTTCATCACCTTCACCGCTTGCATGAAGGGTCCAATCAATTCCTCGATACGGTCGAATGGAACATCCAATTCAGCGTGTGTACTTCGGGTGAGTGGACGAAACTGCTCGTCCCATCGGCGCTTTAGTACACCCGCTAGCCGTACTTGCCGCTGATAACGCCACTCATTGCGTAAATCGCAGACTACGTCGTCGACAAGCTTGTGAAGTTGCGCCTGCTCAGTTCGTAGGTGACTAGTGTGAATCAGCATTGTGGCCGGCTTTGCGGCAGCGCCTCGTTGTGCGCGACCCGCAGCCGCGAGAATGAAGTCCAATATGCCATCTTCAAGCGAAGACGGCAATTTTTCCGGGAGCGCGGCTAGCTCGGCTGGGTCAAAGATGCGAATCACATCGATTCCCCCCTCGCTTGGCGAGTCCATTCGGCCAAACAGTTGCTCTGCACCGAAGTATCCGTGCGGTCTTGGGAGATCGACGATAAAGTCCTGTGGGTATAGGTCTTTCCCGACAGACGGATCTATCGCATCGTGAGGGACCAATATATTGGCGAACGGCGTTGCGGTGTATGCGACATACGAGCAGCGATCAAACTGCCGAAGCAGTTCCCTGATCAACCGATTGATGATCGTGGGCTGCTCGTAATCATCGGATATTGGCTCCCCTTCTCGTTGGTAACTCCCTTTAGTGTCGATACCAGCTTGATCCGCTTCGTCGTCAATCACCAACACAGGGATTGTTTGCCGAATTCCTGCTGGTAGTCCATTGAGCCAGTTCAGTAGGCGCTCTAGTACCGTACGATTCTTCTTTATGACGAGGAGAACAGGCTGAGACCCTTGCAGCGAGGCGTGGTTTGCGTATCCAGATTGGAAGTCGCCATCGTGAGTGGCCGCGGTGAACTCATGCCACTGTCGCCCGACTGGAGGCAAAGGAACGGCTTCGTCTCCGCCCCCTTCTTGGCCCACCAATTCAGTCACTAGTCGGACATTTGTTTGATATCGCAGTCCGTTGTCAGTGCCAGCTAGGACGATGACTAGGCGATAGCCTGAGTCGACAGCCTTGGCGATTACGGCGGTGTAATTAGCGGTTTTTCCGCTTTGAACGTATCCGAGTACTAGCCCTCGGCCTTCAAACGAGAGTGTTGATGGCGACGCTAGGAGGCCTACCACGTAATCTGAACTGTCTTCTAGAGACTGGATTGCCGAGCGAGTCCATTGCTTTTTGTCGGAAAGAAATTTCTTCAGTGTTGGCCAGTAGTACCAATTGCTTCGATCAAGGCTAGGAAGCCACTCAGGATTAGCGCGCTTTTTGGCCACCACTTGAGCAGGCTCAATGATGAGTTGTTGCTGGCTTTCGAGGAGCGCGCGAATTCCTTGTTTAAACGCCTCAGGAATCGCGTTGTTTGCAACAATCCCTTCAATTGACTGTCCCAAGTTGAGCAACATGTGGGCCAACCGTTCGCAGCCATCTCGGTCGAGCATCACTCTGTATCTCCATTGTTGCCGTACATGTTGGCGCTTCGCGCGCGATCTATCACTGCTCTAACAGTGCACTCCTCTTCCGGACGGGTGACTGCAATTAATCTCTCGGACCATTCGGCCATGGTCAGCCGCAAGCCAACCTTCGTGCCCGCTAGGTGCTCCGTTGGAGGTCGGGTTGTTGTGTCGGGCGTCCCTTGCCCAACCAGGGTGGCCGACAACTTGGACACGGTTGAGGCCCCTTTGCCAACGATGATGGTTGGCGATAATTTATTATCATATTTTTTCTTAGCAAGGCCTCGGACATTCGAAACCAAAGCCTTCAATTCATCACGAATCTCTCCAGGCAACTGCACGCGCATCTTTGCAACATTCACCTTGAATGCATCATCAAGGGCTGGCAAGAAGCTCATTGCGATCCGAGCAAGCTTTGTGTGCTCATCGATCTGTACTAAGCCAGACCACCCGCCGCTTTGGATTATCCGATTTGCCCGATATATGTAGAGCCCTTGTTGGTTGTTCCATCGTGCGGGTCCGCCGGCAGCGTTATGTTGCTCCGGAGTCTCAAAGTCTTTCTGATTGGGAAGCAGATATGGCTCAATCAGCACCTCGCCCTCGATGCCCTCGTAATTAATGGGAATCTTTGTCGGTTTAAGTACCTCTGTCTTTGGATGGGCTTGGCAGAATGGATCCCATGGAGTGACGTCGTTGTCATTCAGGGTCATTTTGACTTTTCGGCAGCCACGTTCTCCGGCTAGGAAACGATGAAACACCATACTTAGGTGGTCTTCAGTGTCGCGGCACATCTGCCGGAGACGCTTGATGGCGCGTTCCCCATGCGGATGTTGGTATCCAAGTATCCGATCTAACTGCTCCCAAGCGACGACGGTTCCAGGGCCCTTCTGCAACACATCTTGCGTGACTGCCTTCACCGCATCGCGATCGAGGGCAAGGATTTCCCAACGGTTTGTCTTTGAAATATGGTTAAGGTCCCATGAGTAACCGACTACGTTCGCCCTATCCGGATTCCAACGACTGCAAACGGAAAGCCGTTGACATTGGCTCATGGATGCTGTCTTTAGGCCAAGCCCAAACTTTCCGAGGTCGGCGGATTCGTAAGTTCTATTCGCCCCATAGCGCATTGCTTCGATCAATTGGTCAGGGCGCATTCCTCGTCCATTGTCGATGATTCGAACAATGGAATCATCGCCCGCGAACTGAACGTCAACTTTCACAAATTTTGCCTTGGCCTCGATAGAGTTATCAACAACGTCGGCTACTGCTTGCGAAAATTCATACCCGGTGTCTCTTAAGGATTCGATGAGGCGTTTCGCAGATGGAATGACTTCGACTTTGCTCACTTACATACCCCTATATATTGTTGTGTCGCATTCTTCAGCTTTGGAATTTCTTACCGAAGTTACGGTAGATAACAGGATGAGATTTCCCGCAGGCATAGTACGTGAACGATGACGGTGGGAGGCTGATTCCCTGAAAGCCGCTTCCAACACTAAAGCACTAACTGGCTTCTACACCGCCATCGACGGTTGAACAGTTCTTGTACATGCTGCTACAGCTATGTGGTCTCGTGAATGGTCGCCACCTCTGCGTCATGTCCTCGACGTTCATTTGTTGGGGCCCGAAAGATAGCCAGGGACGCGACTTTAGGCATCAAGTAACCGTTGATCAGAACGGCATCGCAGTTCGTGTTGATCCAATCCAAATGATCAACTTTAGCACGGCAAAAACTTGTGCATTGATTGCCGCAAGCTCGATAGCTTCGCCGACCAACAGCGGAATCACATTGCTAGTGAGCCCAAACGCGGTCGTTCGAACCTCGGGAAATTGAACCATATTGGGAATCCTTGGCATTTGCCTGCTTTGCGCAGTCTGCACTTGCTTCGCTGAGTGTTGGAGCTAATTGTTAGGACGTCTTCACTTCAGATCGTCGACGATGGTGTAAGGGTTCGGCTTGCGACCTCGTCGCGTTGCTCTGTCGGTAAAAACAGGTTCGTCCTTGGAAATCAAATCGCAGACCAGTTCGTCACAACTAGCCAAACGGGCGATAAATCGATACTCGTGAACGGCGCGCTAGGTCGGCGAGGGCTGTTGGGGGACAAATTGCTCATTAGTGCTTGCTAGGGGTTTCGAGCGATAGTGGTACCCTATGTTTTCGTGTGGTGATTGGTCAATCTAGAACTGTTGACGATTCTTCCATTACCACTAGCGTGGTTGTGCTGTGACGGTGCTAACAACAGCACTCATAGGGGCAGGTCGGCTTAAAAGAGCAGTCAACTGAGCTAGTCGAGCATTCGCTTTCAAACGTCCCAATTTGGTGAATTGCCCAATACTTTGAGGGCGCTTGTACGAGCACGTGAACCCTCGATGGGCGCTCATGTTCAAGGTGCTAACTAGCCGGAATTCCGTATGGGTCTATGTATTGAGATCGATTTCCGGTTTAAGCGCGAATTCATGGTGGGTGCATCGAAGCGGCCGCGCGCTCAGGTGCGCAGAGTTGATGTCTGAGTCCAAGTTGCAGCAACCCGCTTGATAAGTAGGATCGCGGCAGGGGTGTCCGCTGGCGCCCAAGGACATCAAGGAATTGTTGAAAGAACTGCCATGTTGGAATCCAAGAATCCCCGTGCACTTACTCATACAATGCTTTCGATCGACGTGACTTGGAGCATGCAGTCAGACATCGATGCTCGTTGTTACAAAGTCAGGATTTTATCGGAAGCCTATCTAACGCGGACTTTCAACTCCAACCCGATTATGGTTCGTTACGGACGAGACGAGGGCGTCCTAGTCCTAACGACCTATTGCTCTTAAGCGGGACCTAAATTTTAAAATGAAATTGTACTACATAAAGAAGGTGTCGAAACAGGACGCAACGCGCACGGTTGTGGTGAACAATGAAGCAGCCAAAGAGTTCTTTGGAGTGAAGCTCGGTAAAAAACATGACACTGCATTCGTTAAGATCAAGTACACACCAGGGAAGGCTTACCAAGAAGTTAGTTTTGTTAAAAAACAAGATATAAGACTTTTCATTGATCGTGATTTCAAAGAGAGTGACATCCTTCTCTTTAGTGCGAAAGGGGATAACCGCTTCGAGCTCGAGACGATCGCCACCACGTCTAAACGGTATCGCGTGTATGAGCAAGTGCTTCGACGGGTAAAGCCGAACTTTGTCCTTACCGATCACCTTCCTTCGTCAGACTTCTCAAAAAGCGATGAAGATGACGAACACGAAAAGGAACTGTTGCGGAAGGGATCCACGGAAGTCGTACAGCTCATAAAGGCGCGCCGAGGGCAGGGGGTGTTCAGGCAACGAGTAGGAGACATTGATGCAAGGTGTCGCGTGACAGGTGTCGATGCGCTTGACTACCTGCGCGCGAGTCATATAAAGCCATGGCGCAAGTGTGATGATCGCGAAAAATTAGACGGCAATAACGGCCTAATGCTTGCCCCTCATGTAGACCTGTTGTTTGATTCCGGGTTAATATCGTTTGAAAACGATGGCTCATTGATTGTTTCAAGCAAGGCTGAGGCGCGGGTCTTAGAGGCCTGGGGAATTCGAGCCGACTTTAATGCGGGCCCGTTTAACCCACAGCAGTGCGTTTATTTAGAACATCACCGCGCCGAAGAGTTGCAGCGCTAAAGCGGTTCCTGCAACCGAGTGCAGATGCACACTAGGCGGCCTTTAGATGCTAGAGGTCTGCTTGCTACTATTAATCAAACCACGACCGATTTGGTGTTTGCGATAAGTCACTCGGTCTAGCAGTGGCGCAAGTTAAGCAGAAACATCCGCATATAGGTCTGTTGGTATGAACGGTTGGTCGAAGCAGTTAGCCCATTGACTAGCCATAGCCTTCGCCATACCTGGGAAGGTTTTGCTTCTCATAGTGCGCCGTTCCTCCGCTGACTTGGAATAGACGAAGGCATCTGAATACCACTTTGGCTGGCTCTTACCACTCTTGAAGTGAACCCGCTCACCCTCGCCGACGATCTTGGTGGGTATCAGTGGGGGGACCTTCTTCAGCCAAAGGCACGTTGTCTTCCGTGCTTCATCACCAAACATAAACGGTTGGACAATTTGATCTGGCTTACGAACTCTCGAACTGACCACCCCGATCGGGTTCTCAATAGCGATCCTGTCAATTGGTGCGGCAATCAATCTTTTGAAAAACTCGATCGCTTCATCTCGATCCTTTGATCGATTGAGGTACCTCGGGTGGGGGCGCCGTTTGTTCGTTGGTAAATGCTTGTCATCAGGGTGGTAGTACCACTGCGCACCGCTTACCGATAGATATGTGCACGGAGGATGGGCGATCATCATGTCCCACTTCCCATCCCATCCCTCGTGGTACGCCATTCGCTTTCCATTCTGCAACTTACATCTCTTGGGCGACTTGATGACTTTGAACACATCCTGATTGAAGTGCCATTCTGGATGCCCACCGCTGCATGGCAGTAGATCGCAACTAAATGCACATAGCCCTTCTGCTCGGAGTGCCTTTGTAACAGCTTGGCTTTCTTCGCACGCGACTAGGACATACCGTTTCGTCTTTTTAGTTCCCATTACTAGCAAGTTCCTTGTGTACGGCCTTAGCAATCTGCATTGCCATTTTGGGTGGAACGGCGTTTCCAATCATTTTGTAACAGTGACCTTGGCTCCCGATAAAGTTGTAGTCATTGGGAAACGACTGTAGCAAGGCAGCCTCCCGGACAGTGATTGACCGCGCTTGCCTAGCATCTGGATGGATAAACATCAGGCCGTCTTTATAAAGGTGAGCCACAATTGTTGGCGATGGTTGGTCCCATGTTAGATTTCGGTACTTCGCATGGTTGGAAGACTTGCCAACTAGTTTCTTGTAGAAAGCCAGTTTGGTCGCGGTGGTGCCTGCGTTCATTTGCCCCTTTATCCACTGCTTAAATATGCCGATGTCGCGTTGGTTGTGGAACCGTGCTTCGTGACGGTTCACCATGACGGTCCCAATGAGGCGATGCGAGACGTTTTCGCCATTCTCTCGAACAGAAGTTCTTAACGGTTGAAACTTAGGCAACTTGGAAATAGCGCTTCTGACAGTGCTCGGAATTGACTTTTCTCTCAATGAATCAATTTCTTGGTAGAGACGTTCTAGATTTATGGCAGTATCTGCTTTGACTCCCGCAATGATGACTCGATTTCTGTTTTGCGGTACTCCAAAGTCCGACGCCTTATAAATCGCTTTTTTCAGAAGTTCAGGCGTGCGGATTTCATAGCCGATCCGGCGAAACGCGTCGAAAATTCTCTTTGTTACGGGGGTGTTGCCAGGGCACGCGCTCAGAAGCCCGGGGACATTTTCAAAGATGAATGCGTCTGGTTGGAACTCCTTAACGACCTTTACAAAGCTCTCAAACAAGAAGTTTCGATAGTCATATTTCATGGAATCCTTGTCCTGCGCCCGGCCGGCAATGGAATACGCCTGGCATGGCGGGCCGCCAATAATGAGATTCACCTTTCGCTTGCCCACCAAGCCCCGTAGTCCCTTGGCGACGACTGTTTGGTGGTTTGTCTTGGAATACAAGGATTTCGCATCTGTTCCCCAGTTACCGTTGATTAGTTCTTCAGTCCTTTGGATGTCAAAGTGGATGACTCTCTTTAGTGCATCATCCGGACTGTGCTTCCACTTGGAGACAAGCCGTGCTCGTAACGTTTCAACCATTGGGGTTTCCCATTCGATATGCGCCAACGCCTCAAAGTTTTTTGCCTGCAGAAATCCTTCCGAGAGGCCTCCGCATCCGGCAAAAAGGTCGATGAATGTAACTGTGCGCGGCTTCATTTCAGTTGAATCGAATGTGCATGTCAGGAAACGGGTTGGAGCATGTCAGGTCGGTTGCTAGTACATCAAGGGCTCACGTGCAGACGTGGCGTTTGGATTGATTGGCAATGTGACAGACCGTAGGCCCATTTAGCTGGCCTTGAGTATTTGCACTGCTGCGTGGTATTCAGATCGGTTGGGAATGCGCGTCCTGGCATTTCATTACGAGTTATGAAGTGAGTCCATTCAATTCAAGATTTCACGCACCACACGACCAAACGGCAATGTTCATGCGGTTGTACTGCTGCAGTACGTCGCCTAGATGTTAGTCGTAACCGTGTCGACTTTCATAGTCATCCATAGGCATTTTTGCGGGTCTTACTATTGGCCTGCCAGCGACGCGTGGAGTGATCGTATGCGTCGGGGAAGTCCATGCTTCATTGTGGTGACATTATCATTGGTTTATCTATGTTGTTGTGCACTCGTTGATTGTCGACGCTTTCAGAAATTGACCGGAGGGGTGGCCGGCACGCGTGTTTAGCAGGATAGATGTGTCCGCTCATGCCACCCCCACCCGAAACCGAAACGGCAACCCCTCCCGCTCCGCCACCGCATTCGCATCCTCCAGCTTCCCTCGCAACTCCGCCGCGAAGTACGTGCTCCCCGGATGGTCCCCCTCCACGATCACCACGCCGAGCGCATCAAGCATCTTGCCGTCCATCTCCTGGAAGAACGACATCGCTCGATCCTGGCCCGCCCAGCCGCTGGGCCAGGAGTCTGACTGCGACCAATCAACATCTT
>CANJHD010000068.1 GCA_947474065.1 Planctomycetaceae bacterium | reverse complement strand
GCTGGATTGCGCCAAAGGTGAACTGCGTGATCTTTGAGAGCGAGCCAGTTGGCGTGGTGGACGTGAGAGCAGTGGCGTTTGCTGCGATGAGCGTGAGGAGCACGATCATCGGTATTGACAATGCGCCGAGCCAGATACTCACGCCGAACCACTCGTGGTTCAGCCAAATGATCAGCGCGCTGAAAATAGGAACGCCCACGAAACTCACCCAGAGCGGCAGTTCAATGTGCCGAACGCAATCGTCATTCACTTCGCGGCGCTTGAACATTCCGCTAAACGCAGAGAGCAAGACCTTCGGCTTTGCAAAGAGTCCCAGCATGGAAGCAGTGAGCATCATGGAGACGCCCCACCACAGGCACCAAGTGTTGGTGAGGTGTGCTCGACCGAAGACGGCATCGGCCATCTGGTAGGTGCCGTCCGATTGCACGATCTTCTTGAAGTTCTTCGGCAAGATCTCGCCATTCATGATCATGAGCGGCGCAAGCACCAAGTAATTGGTCACCATTCCGATCACCAAACTGTTGGCGACGCGCATGCCCATCAGGCCGCCAGCGCCCACCATGGACAGGTCAAACATGACTGTCATTCCGAGCTTATCGAGCTGAATTCCGGAGATATTCGGCACCCAGCCGATGACTTTGCCTGCGGCATCTTTGGCAGGGGTATAGAGCCACTCGTCTAAGCGCTCCGGGAACTTCTTCAGCGTGTCGGTTGCCTTGGACGTTCCAAGAATGGAAATCTGCAGTACCGCCATGTAGCCCGTGGCGACTACAAGTTGCAGTGACGCGCCGATGCCTGCAGCCCACGCCAATGCCTTGGCTTTGAAGAGTCCAGTGTCGACGCCAGCGCCATCCGCCCGGGCACCGGATTCGATGGGCATTCCGGCAGCGTCCAGATTCTTGGTTCCGCCAGCCGGCGCATGTGGGTACAGCGAGTCAAGCACCACCGCGCATGCACGACCTTCAGGAAACGGCTGCTGCTCATCGTTGATGAAACGGCGCTTCATGGGGAATGCAACAAGTACACCCAAGATGCTGGCCACCACATTCCAGATGAGCATCTGGTGCCACGCCATCACGGTGTTCGTCACAAACATGTACGCCATCAGCGCGCTGATCAGTGGGCCAGTCATGTACCCCGCAGCGGTAGCGATTGATTGAACCGCGTTGTTCTCCAGGATCGTCATGTCCTTTGACAACTGCAGGCGTGCCATTGCTCGGAACATCACAAAGGACAGGATCACGCTCGTTACGCCCACGCCGAGCGACCATCCGGTCTTGGCACCGATATAGAGGTTGGTGGCACTCAGGACGCCGCCGAGCATGAATCCGGTGATGGCTGAGCGGAAGGTCAGCTGTGGCATATTGCCGCGGAACACGGTCTCCAACCACCAGTGATCTTTCTGCGAGCGAGTCCAAGTGCGGGTTTGTTCGTCGGTCAGGTGTGGGAGTGCCATGGGTGGTTCTCTATGCGCGGGACACCGCGTGTGCGGAGCGTAGCGCGATGACGCGGGGTAGCCTCCGGGTCATGACCCCTTCGCCTGCCGCCGACTCGACACACGATCCTCGCGCGCCGCGGTCCGGGGACGGCGGATCATTTGTGGGATCAGCAGTATGGACCGCTCTTGCCGCTTGGCGCGCACGGATTGGAGTGCTGACGGCGGCGATGGTATTGCTTGCGGTGGCGAACGCCCCGACGCAGTGGTCGCAATGGGCAGCATCCGCACGGATGGAGGAAGCTTCGTCGCGTGGCGAGGCGCGTGGCGACCGTTCGCCCGATCCAGAGGAAGCGGTGCGCGACCTCGAGGCGATCGGACCAGCGTGCTGCGGTGTGTGCGGCGCAGCCATCTTCGGGTTCTTTGTGGTTATGCCGCTGACCGCGGGCGCCACAGTGCTCGGTGCGCGTGCGGTCCGGGGAAATGCGCGGTTCGGAGACCTTGCCTGTGGATTCCGCCGCTATGTACCGACCCTAGGAGCGGCCCTTGTGACACTCACCGTCGGCGGTGGTGCGGCAATGGCGGTCAGTCTCATGAACTCAATCGCATTGATTGGATCGGCGTCGCACATGCTCTCAAGCGTATTGACGCCGGGCGCCATGTTGGTACTTGGCATAGTGGTCGTTGCGGTGACACTCTGGTTAACTGCTCGCCTGTGGTTTGCAATTGTTCGGGTGGCGGATCCAGAGCGGCCGCGTGTATCCGGCATGGCCTCGGTCACGCTCAGTTGGCAGTGGACTGAAGGTCCGGTGCAGTGGTCGATGCTCGGTGTGCTGTTCGTTGCGGTGGGCGTTGCGCTGGTCGCCATGTTGCCAGGCATGATGGCATGGACATCGGCGGCATCAGCAACCGGCGCTGCGCGAACGGCAGTCTTTGCGATCGCCGTGGCTCTCATGGCCATTGGTATCTGGCTCGCGGGCACATTTGCGCTGGTCCTCTTCGGTGCGGCGTATGAGCGCGTGGCTCGGATCCGGGAGCCGATTGCGCCGCCGGTTCATGAGGAAATCGCAACTCACAGCGGAGGGATCGACGCATGACTGGACCCTACGGAGATTTAGAGCAAGCCGATTACCCCATGGATCGCCGTTCAGTGCGCGGTCGTCGCATTCGTCTTGTTGCAGGCTGGATGCTGATCTCGTTCTGGGAGGCGGTCCCGATGTACATCGCCTTCATGAAGCTGTCAGACAATCCAACACGCGAAGTGGCCGTGGCGCTTGCCATCTCCGTCTGCTGGATTCCGGTGATTGGCACTGCTGTCGCCGTCATGTGTGCGGTGTGGGCATGGGGCGTTCCGTGGTGGGTAGCGGCGGCGATGTACCTCGCGCCGAAGGTGCTCTTTGTGTTGATCGCACGCGGCATCGAACGCCGGGCGATCGCGCCAAAGAAGTGACCGCCAGAACCGCGCGCACCCTGACATCAAAATGACCGACGCGCGCCCGTTGAGGAGCGCGCGTCGGGAAATGATTGTTGCCATCAGGCCAACTTCATGCAGATCGGGATCAGCTGTCTGAACCCTCTTCCTGATCAAGGAAGCTCTGCAAGCGTTGCCGGCGAACCGGGTGCTGTAACTTACGGATCGCCTTGTTCTCCACTTGGCGCACGCGCTCGCGCGTGACCTTGAAGATGCGACCCACTTCTTCAAGCGTGTAGGTGTAGCCGTCACCGATGCCGTAGCGAAGCTTCAGAATCTCGCGCTCGCGGTAGGTGAGGGTGCGCAACACGTCGTTGATCCGCTGGCGCAAGAGTTCGCTGGAGGCGGCCTCGTGCGGGCTGGATTGGCGTTCGTCTTCGATGAAGTCGCCGAAGTGGCTGTCCTCGCTCTCGCCGACCGGGCGGTCGAGCGAAATCGGGTGACGGCTCACCTTCATGACGCGGCGAGTTTCCTCGATCGGCATCTTGGCGCGAAGAGCAATCTCTTCGACCGTTGGCTCGCGTCCGAGTTCCTGAAGCAGATGCTTCTGGATGGTGCGGAGCTTCGACATCGTTTCGATCATGTGGACCGGCACACGGATGGTGCGGGCATGGTCGGCGATAGCGCGGGTGATGGCCTGACGAATCCACCACGTGGCGTAGGTACTGAACTTGTAGCCGCGCTTGTATTCGTACTTGTCGACGGCGCGCATCAGGCCGGTGTTGCCTTCCTGAATGATGTCGAGGAACGGCAAGCCACGGTTGCGGTACTTCTTGGCAATCGAAACCACCAGGCGCAAGTTGCCGCCGGAGAGGTCGCGCTTGGCTTGTTCATACTCAAGGAACGCGCGCTCGATGCGGCGCACGCGCCCATCAAGATTGTCAGCGCTCTCAAGAACCATGCTGCGGAGACCATCGATCTCGTCGCGCATGACCGTGACATCCTCGGGATCGAATCGCTCTGGATGCTTGTCAGCCTTCTTGAGTTGGTGATGGATTTCCTTCACCTTCTTGTCGAGGCCCTGCAGCTTGCGCAGCAGCGGTTGGATGCGGCTCGTGCGCAGGCAGCACTCTTCAAGGAGCACGGCGATCTTGCGACGGTTGTGATCAAACTCCTTGGTCACTTGGGCGCGCTTAGCGTCGACAAGTGTGGTGTCCAAGAGCTCGAAGATTTCACGGTTGCGGTTGAGCAAGCGTTCGATCGTCGGCAGGTTGGCAGGAATGCGCGCAGCGAGGGTTTCTTTATGATTCTCCTCGGCTGTGGAGATGCGCATGGTGCGGTCGAACGGAAGCGTTCCGGCATGCACTTGCTTCAGGATCTGCACGGCCATTTGCGCCGCGTAGTCGCTCGCGAGCGTCATCCGACGGAAGCACATGCGCGTCGTTTCGATCTTCTTTGCAAGGCGAATTTCCTCTTCGCGGGTGAGAAGCGGAATCGTTCCCATCTGCGTGAGGTACATGCGAATCGGATCATCAATTCGCTTGGAACCCTGCTCAGCAAGCGCCGCTTCAACGGCAGCCTGCGTCTCGGCTTCGTCAAGAATTTCTTCGTCAGCGGATGCAGCGGCAGCAGCGGCAGGCTCCTCGGGGAGGTGCTGCTCGTCTTCAAATCCACCATCGAAGTCGACTGGCGGACCATCGTCCTCGTCGATCATCTGCACCTTCGGCGGCTTGTTCGGCTTCTTCTCGTCGCGCTGGAACTTCAGGTTCGTCTGCAGCGGGGCATCGAACATGTCCCAACCGTTGCGCTTGCGTTCGCTCTCATCAATGAGTTCGATACCAAGTTCATCCAAGAGAACAATCATCTCGTCAACCTTCTCAGGCTCAACGAATTCATCGGGGACGCAGCGGATGTACTCCTCGTACGTGATCCACTTGCGGCCGCGCCCGAGTTCAACGAGCTGACGGAGGACGGGGGTAAGGTCTGAGAGTGCGAGTGACAAGGTTCAGGTTCCAGTTCTGGCGAGGGGTTCTGCGTAGTGCGATGAGCGCAAACAGAACAGATCGGTCATCTTTAGGTAAAGGCGGTAAATCAGTGTGTTGGAATCATTAAATACGGGTTTCAGTGGTGATATCCATCATTCTTCTTGCCGATCAGGGGGGCGATTTCCACTTGGCCCAGGTAATCGGCCGTAAGCAGTGGGGTCTCGTCCGCGATTTCGAATCACTTCCAAACGCGCGGCAAGGTCGCTTGGTTCGTCCGAACTCCTTAGTGTAGTGGGATTTATGTTGCCAGATGCGAGGAGTACGGTAGTTCGCGACCGGCGGATGCGTTCAAATGCGTCGACAGCCTCTTGAAGTCGTTCAAGTGCAATATTCTCGGACGATGCGCGCTTCTCGCCGAGAAGAACCAAGTCAATTGCGCACGCTTTTGCTGCCTGGCCACGCAATTCAGCCAAAACCTCGTCCATGGTGAACGGGTGTTGGTCCTCAAGCCACATATGAATTGGCTCCAAGACCGTGCGGCACTCCGGGTCAAGGAAGCTCTCGGGGGTGATTGCTTCAGTGATTGGAAGCGAGGACCCGTCATCAAGCCGAACCCGAGCCGCCGCCAATTGTGGGTGCGCAAGGAGAATGGCGAGGAGTCCGCGTTCGGCATCACGCCGGGCGCGGGCCTGCGGAATTGGAAAGCCTTGTTCTTCCAAACTCGGCCGGTACACGGCGGTGGTCTTGACCTCCACCGGCTCGTCAGGAGCGGAGCGGGGCGTGGGCGCCTTGACTGCTTCAAGCGCGGCTTCAAGGTCGCGCTCCGGCAATCCAGTGATCGAACCCAAGCTTGACATCACGAGCGTCTTTCGCAACCCAGGCATGGCGCGGAAGCCAAGTTCAACGAGTCGTGCGAGCACCGCTTCAATGCGTTGCTGCTGCGCGCTCAATCCGTTGGCGGCACGGAAATCTTGGCGGAAGCGACGTACGAAGTGCCGGAGTGCATCTTCGCTGTTGGCGAGCGCGGCATCGAAACGCTCGCGGCCACCGGGCTGGCGCAGAAGTTCGTCAGGGTCAAGTTCATCGGGCAGCGTGCAGATGCGCACATCGACTGGCTCCGCAAAGAACACTTCGATGGCGCGGTCGGCGGCTTTCTGACCGGCTGCATCGCCGTCAAAGAGAAGCACTATGCGCTCTGCCATGCGCTTCAGTCCACGCGCGTGATCGCGGGTGAGCGCAGTGCCGAGCGTTGCCACCGCGTTGGTCACGCCTGCTGCGTGACAGGCGATGACATCGGTGTATCCCTCGCAGATGAGTGCGGTGCGCGAATCGATGATCGACTTCTTCGCCAAGTGAATTCCGTACAGGCCGCGTCCCTTGTGGAAGACGCCGCTCTCAGGGGAATTCAGGTATTTCGGCTGATCTTCAGCGTTTAACTGCCGTGCGCCGAATGCAATGGGAGCGCCCATTTCATCACAGATCGGGAAGATCACGCGGTTGCGGAAGCCATCGATTGGACCTTGGCGACCATCGCGCACAAGACCTGCTGCGCGAAAGACATCAAGGTCAGGAACGGCGTCGCTTCCACGCGCGCCGTCGTCGGTGCGCCCGCCGGTCTGGTGGTGCGCGCGCAGGCGTTCAAGGTGGCGCACGAACGTGTCCCATCCATCCGGTGCGGCGCCGATATTGAAACGTTCGCGCATCGCTTCTGAGACATTGCGTGCATCGAGTGCGGCGCGGGAGCGCGCGCCGATTTCGGCGTGGGCCAAGGCCTTGCGATAGAAATTCGCAGCGATCGCATTCGCGCGGAGCAGGGCGCGTCGGCCACCGGTGGCGCCGTCTTCGCTGCGCGTCTGTCGTAGTTCGATGCCAGCGCGTTCAGCCAACGCGCGCAGTGCATCGATGAACTCCATCTTGTGGTAGTTCATCATGAAATCAATGGCATTTCCGGCGGCGCCACAGGAGAAGCACTTGTAGAAGCCAGAGCTCTTGTGTGTGACCACCGTCATCGATGGCGCGCGATCATCATGGAATGGACAGATGCCCACATGCTCGCGCCCCTTCGGGCGCAATTGCACATGCTCGCCGATGAGCGCCACGAGGTCCGTGGCGTCCAAGACGCGATCTCTATCGGAATTACCAAGCGATCCAGCCACCAGCTTCCTTTCGGCGCGTCCTGCGCCGGGTTCGATCCGTGCTCAACTGAACGCAACGTGCTGCCAATGCGTGATGATGGTCACGCACGGAATGCCGTTCATTTGGTTCAGTATCTCTGCCCACGATGTACTGGCCTGGTGCCCATGCGCCATTTCAGTGCTTCGAGAGCGGAATCAGGGGTTTGCTCATTGGCCGGAGTGCCGTCTTAGCACTGCTGGTGGCGCATTATGAGTCGGTTGTCCCGCTGCGAAGCCGAGCGATTATAGGGGTATTGTGGAGGAAGTCAACCAATCACTCAAGAATCGAATGTTGATACCGTCCAAGCGCCCAGGAGGTAGGCAAGGTCGTCCCCGCCAACAACGCCGTTGCCGCTGAGGTCGGCGTTGCCGGAGCCGCCCCATTGACCAAGAAGCATCGCCAAGTCGCGACCGTTCACAAGTCGATCTCCGTCGAGGTCTCCGAAGACCGGCGGTGCAATGCTGATCAGGGCGGGCGCAAGATCGCCGATCACATCGAGGCCGGGGACTTGGCCGTCATAGACCACAGAATCCGCACGAGCGCGAATGGTGAGCGTCGGGACAATTTCAACGGGGGTCGATCCAACGAAGTTCGTCAGGACCTTGAACCGAAATGTCGTCACTTGCACGCCGCTTGCGGAGACGGTGATTGGCGCACCAAAGTTCGCAAGTGCTGTGTAGAAAGCATCCCCGTCTTTCGGAATCGCTACCTCATTGACGCCCGTGTAATCAGCGGCCGGCGACGGAAGATATGAATTGAGAAGCGGTACGGAACCAGCAGTGGAAATGCCCATGAACTCCAGCCGAGATGGATCCCATTTGATAATGGAATCAATGATCACGAAGGTGTTTCCGACCAATTGATCGGTAGAAACACTGGTGGCTCGCATCTTCACATCAATTGTTTGACCGACCAATATTGGCTGTGATGGCGCAATGAGGCTCAGGTTGATCTGGTTGTCAGCAAGTGTGCTGTTCGCTGCCAAAAGAGCGCACGCAAGGGCGAGGCATCGAGCCGAAGTGACGGTGTATTGAGTGGTCATGGGTGCTTCCTAACTGCTTGGCACGTTCAATTGATCAGGCTAAATATGCTCCGCCTTGGGGCGCATGCAACAAATCGATGTCCGGAACTCAGTCGATTGCTGCCGTTGTTCTGTTATCTGTCATGCGGCTGTGACACCAAGTTCGTGCTGTTCTGACTGAAGACGCCGTATGCGGCGCCCCGGTGAAGGGGCGCCGCATACGGAAGTCGTGTCAGTTGTCATCCATCATCGGATGGCGTTGACAGTGGCTGCGCGTGAGAGCCGACGGGGCTCTACGCCTTGCATCATGAGTGACATGTCAGTGGTGTCAACCCAGCCATCGCCGTTGATGTCAGCAAATTCCTGACTTCCAAGGCCTATGCGTCGCAGTTCCTTGACGCTGACCCGAGCGACGGGCTGCTGGTTAGTGAATGCTCCGCAGCCTTCGTCGACTGCAAAGAAATTCACTGCCAGGAACGCCAAGTCGGCGTTGGTGACGTCTGCGGCGCTGCCGCTCGAGACGCCATCGGAGCTCGCGTTGAAGTCGGAATGGATTCCGAGCTGGTTTGCTACCGTGTCCAGTGCCAACTGTCCGCCGCGCTGTGCAACAAAGGTTCCGAAGTCGAAGATATCGATCACGGAATCTCCGTTGGCATTGCCAATCTTGAGGTTGGCGGCAGCATCCAGCATGTAGCGGGAGTTGTAGCTGCGCCCTCCAGACGAGCCAGCAACGGAGCTCTTGGTCACCGTCGCAGCTCGCTTGAGTGAGTGCAGCGGATCGCAGACCGTAGCGCACATGGTCGCAATATCTGAGGACGCACTGACGACCATGTCAGCCGCACCTTCGGCTCGCAGGGTGCTGCCACTACCAGCGGGGGCCATTGGCACCGTTGACACGAGGGTTTGGCTGCCAACCGCCACACTGATACCACGTGTGAAACTAGAGGCAACGAACGATCCGCCCATCGCCACATCAAGGTGGGCAAGACTATTTGCGGAAACGTCAACATCGGAGTGAACAGATGCAGAGTTACCGCAGTTGTCGGTTGCCGTCCAGATCACTTGGGTGGTGGCGTTAGCGGGGAAGGAATTCGAACTATCGACGCTTCCAGCGCGCGTGCGAACGATCACTACTGCGGGGTCAAGGTCTGTGACGACTGTTGGGGCAGTCAGTGATTTGACTGCGCGGCTCAAGCCATCGGCATCGGCCCACATTGAAAAGTCACCAGGTCCAGCAGTGAGGACTGGGGCAGTGATGTCCCGGGTCACAGCCCCGAGATCCGAAGAGGCCTCGAGCGCAACTGGGCTACCAGAAGCGTCAGAGATCTTCGAACTCACTCGACCAGAGCCGCCACCGAAGGCAACCAGACTAGAGACGTCTGCGAATTCGCCAGTGACTGAGAAAGTAAGAACCACGATGTTGCCAGCAATGGAAACATTACTGTTTCCACTCGTTGTTCCCAAGGCCAACTTATAAACCCCTGCTGCATTCAGTTCGTAGACCAGCAAGTCGAGCACGCCTGGAATCGATCTCGAGTCCAGTGACAACTTCGCTGAGTCATAGTTGAGAACAAGCTGCGCGCCGACGCCATCTACTGGGGATCCGGCAAGGCTGACTGCGACAACTAATTTTTCGCCGACACCGATGTAGCGGTCGGCGGTTGTCAGCGCGAGGTTTCCCTGCGGGGTCGCGTTAGCTGACCATGTGAAGGCAAGTGAACTAGCGAATAGCGCGTGAACGGCACAACTCTGGAGAGGTTTGCGTAACATCTTGTTGCAAGTCCTGTATTGGGGGTAGCCATGTTTGACCGTATACGTCACACGATCGCAGTGGCAATGTATTGCGAAAGTTGGGGGCTGCAAGGTAAATGGTGCCCTTTATGTCGTTTGGGTGCAAAGACTTACATACCGGACTATAGGGAGTTAATTGGGCGGGGGCGCCTATAGGACTCTGCGTGATAATTGTCTACCGCCACTTGCAAATCAGAATTTGCATGGCACTGTCGGCTGCATAGGTGCAGAAGTTCTGCGTCGGTGAGTTGTTAATCGATCCCGGAGCTGAATGTGTCTTCCATACAAGAAATTCAAGTTGTAAGTGCACGTTCCAGCGTCAAGGGTGAGGGATTTGCTATGAGTCAGGAGCACAGCGCAGCAGTGCGCTCGCGGCGAAGTCGCCAGTTAGTTACATTGGCTGGCGCATGCATGTTGGCGTTCACTTCGGCATCATTTGCAGCAAATTCAGTGCGCATTAGCCAGGTGTACGGCGGCGGCAGTGGCACGCTTGCGCCCATTAACGCTGACTTCGTTGAGCTTTACAACAACAGTGCGTCTGCGATCGACATCAGTGGCTATGCGCTGTCCTATGCGAGCGCCACGGGTACTTACGGCGCAAGCCAGTTTTCGTTCCCAGCTGGAACGAAGATCGGTGCATACTCCTATTTTCTAGTGCAGATGAACGCCGCCGGCACCACTGGTGCTGCGCTGCGCGCGGATTACTACACCACCACGGCCATCGATATGAGTGCTACGGTCGGCAACATTGCGTTGCTTTCTGCGGCGCAGTCGGGTACCACGAATGCGTGCGCCAGTTTGGCCGCAACGCTGGTTGACAAGGTGGGCTACGGAACCACCGCCAACTGCTACGAGGGCACCTCGTACGCCCCGGCGCCGAGCGCCACCACTTCGGTCATCCGCAAGGCGAACGGTGCCACGGACACTGACGTTAACTCTGCCGACTTCTACGCTGCGGCGCCCTCGCCGCGAAACTCGCTGACGCGCTCGAGTTTCCTTGCGCAGCCAAGTTCCAGTCCCGTCTCGGATGGTTGGACACAGGC
>CANJHD010000067.1 GCA_947474065.1 Planctomycetaceae bacterium | reverse complement strand
CGCAACACACATGCATGCGCAATCTGGAACCCGCTCCCCTGGCCGCACTCGCCGGAGAGGACTGGGCCGCGCTCAGCGGCCGTCCTCGTAAGGCGATTGCGGGCCAGTAAGAAGGCGTGATGCAACAACGCGCACCCCAACGACCTGCCCAGAACAAATCGTGCCACCTTATCCAGGATGCAATTTCGCCCCGCTTGGCCGCAGATTCGCAGCACATCGTGAAATGAACGGCTTCGCGTACCCTGCGTGGTTCCCCTATGCCTATTGCCACTCTCACCAACGTCCGTTACGGCTTCGGCACCCACATCGTGCTCGACGGTGCCACTGTTTCTATCGAGCCCGGCGAGAAGGTTGGACTTGTTGGTCGCAACGGCGGCGGCAAGAGCACGCTCATGAAGTTGATCGCCGGCCTTTGGCAGGTCGATTTCGGCAGCGTCGCGCTCGCGCGTGGTACTCGCGTTGGCTATCTCGCGCAGGACCCAAAGCTTGAGCCAACGGACACGCTTCGACATGCTGCAGCGCGCGCGTTCGAGCATCTTGACAGCCTCCACCGACAGATGGAGGAAATTTACGAGCTGATGGCCGCACCAGATGCTGACATCAACATACTCATGAAGCGGCAAGTCAAGATCGAAGAAGAGATCGAACGCGCCGGCGGGTATGCCATTGATCACAAGATTGACGAGACGCTGCACGGCCTCGGGTTCACTGATGAGCAGTTCTCGATCTTGGTTTCCAAGATGTCCGGCGGCCAACGCGCGCGTGTTGGACTTGCACGATTGTTGCTCGAACAGCCTGACATCCTGCTGCTCGATGAGCCGACGAACCATCTCGATATTGAAGGCCGTCGTTGGCTAGAAAACTTCCTTGCGAACGAATACCCCGGCGCCGTGCTAGTGGTGAGCCATGATCGGCGGCTCCTTGATACAGTGGTGCACCGAATCATTGAGGTGGATCAAGGTCGCATCCTTGAATACCCCGGTAATTACCGTGATTTCATCAATCTCCGTCGCGAACGCATGCTGAGCAGTCAGCGCAGTCACGAGAAGCAACTCGACAAGATTCGCGCCGAAGAGCAGTACATCCTGAAGTACAAGGCTGGCCAGCGAGCCAAGCAAGCACGCGGTCGCGAAACACGCCTCGAGCGCTTCAAGCGCGATGAACTGGTGGATCGTCCAGCTGAACTTGATGTGATGAGTCTCGAACTTCCCAAAGCACCCCGCGTTGGCGATTATGTCATGCGCGGTGCGGGACTTTCAAAGAGTTACGGCGACAAGGTGCTCTTCACTGAGTTGGACTTTGCAATCAAGCCCCTCGATCGCATTGGAATCGTTGGACCTAACGGCGCCGGCAAGACCACGCTGGTGCGCGCGCTGCTCGGCGACCTTATTCCTGATGCAGGCGAACTCAAGGTCAGCCCACAGATGAAGGTCGGCTACTTCCGGCAGACGCAGGAACACATTGACCCAATGCTGACGGTGTGGGAGTACCTGCAGCGCGTGATTGCATCCAACGAGGGCGGACTGCGCGCAAGTGAACAACAAGCGCGCAACCTTGCGGGAGCGTTCCTCTTCTCTGGCCCCGAGCAGGAGAAGTGCGTTGGCAATCTGTCCGGTGGCGAACGCGGTCGAATGGTGATTGCCGGAATCGTCAGCGCGGCAAACAACCTGATTGTCCTAGATGAGCCGACTAACCACTTGGACATTCCAAGCGCCGAACGCCTAGAAACTGCGCTTTCCATGGACCCAAAGGATGGCGGCTATGACGGCGCGCTCATTCTGATCAGCCATGATCGCGCACTTCTTTCGGCGTGCTGCGATCGACTGCTCATTCTCGATGGCGAAGGCAACGCCCGCGACTTTGATGGCGGCTGGGATGAGTGGGAGGCGAAGGAAGCCGAAGAGCGGGCGCAGCGCGAGGCGTTTGAACGCGCCGCTGTCGATCGCGAGAAGGCGAAGACTGAGCAACGCGCCCGACCCGAGCAGCCTGGCAAGACCGCTTCCGGCAACAAAGGTTCCACAAACAACACCAACAAGGGCGCTGCCGGTTCAAAGGGATCATCAAGTGCCACGGCAGGTGATCCAAAGATCGCGCGCATGAACCTCGATCAAATCGAGACGCGTATCACTGCTATCGAGACGCGCACGCGCGCCATTGATACCGATCTCATGAATCCCAAGGTCTACGCCGATTCCGCCAAGTCGCGCACGCTCTCCCAGGAACGCGAACGGCTCCAGCAAGAACTGGAGCCGCTTGAGTTTGAGTGGAGTCGTCGGAGCGAGTAATCAGGCAATCAGCTAGTCATGACGACATCGCCGGCTTCGTTCACGAGTTCAAGCGTGCCGGACTTCAGTAGCTTTGCAGTTTCGCCGTCAACATGGAACTCTGCTCCCCAAATACTGCGCGCCGCGGCGAACGAGCCTACTTCGATATTCGGAGCCCCATTCACTGACCGAAGTCGTAATGTGTAGCGATCGGATTTCATGCCAAACGCCAACACCATCACCGTGCCAGTTGCATCCTCGACAGCCACCGTGAGTGTTCCCGAATTGATTGTGGCGAGCGCATCAGTACTGCGTAGACCACGCAGAAAACTGGCTGCCTCAAACCGCTTCAGTGCGCCCGGGTGACCCAAGGCCTCAAAGATCTGCGCTGGCGCCGCGGCGCCGAGTGCGTACTCCGAGACCTTCAGCGCAAACCCACTGCTCATCAACTGGAAGACCAGCGCCACCGACAACGCCGCCGTCAGCGCGATCGACGCAGCACGCCAGTAGTACGAACTGATCGTGAACCGCTCCACATCTTTCCGGAGCGCGGCCAATTCCATCGCCTGTTCAATCAAGTCCTTGGTATCGACTGACCGAGCCACACGGCGTCCGCCGCGCGATCCCATCCGGCCAATCAGCGCGATCGGTGCAAATTGTGATTCTTGTTGCTCCACTGCAGTCATGACGCGCGTGAGCGTTTGCAGCTTCAACTCGGGCGATGGCTCCTCGGTTGCCAAGAACGCCGGATCCGAAACAGCCGCGGCCTGCACTACGCGCAACTCCGCCTGCATCGCAGCGGGGGCATCGCGGAAGGCGCGGTCAAACTGTGCCGCATCAACATCATCAAGCATCCCTAACGCGTCCAACACTGCGAGCGCGCGCAGATCAGTACCTCGACCACTATCGGAGGCGAGTCTGTCACTTGGATTGTTGCCATCACTGAACTGCATCGAAACCCCTTTTGTTGCTGTGGACTCATTCGCAGACCGGACTCGGTCGGCTGCTCATGCAGAAGAATCTTGGCCGTGATTTTTGTTATCAGACATTAATCGGTCACGCAGTCGAGCAAGCCCTCGGCTGAGCGCACTCTTGATCGTCCCGAGCGGCGCGCCGAGCTGCTCACTGACCTCGCGGAGCGTGAAACCTTGGATATAGGTTCGCTCAATCACCACACGTTGCAGTTCGGGCAGTTCCGCCACTCGGCGTTGCAGGATCTCAAGATCATGATTTCCACCCGGGTCGCGCGGTGGCATCACTACTGGGCCAAGGAAATCGACTGACGAATCAAGCCCCAATTGCTCAGGACGGGCGCTCTTACGGCGCAACCGATCGATCAGGTGCCGCCGGGTGATCAGCATGACCCACGTCACAAGCTTGGCGCGATTAGGGTCAAACCGGTCGGCGGTCTGCCAAAGCCGGATAAAAGTCTCCTGAACCGCATCCTCCGCCTCAGCCCGGGATGGCATGATTTGCCGCGAAGTTTTGTAGACCAACCCCACAAATCGGTCATACAACTCAGCCATCGCCGCTTCGTCACCCCCCCCCACCTTCTGCATCAGAAGCCAGTCATTGTGTTCGGCGGGTTCCAAGGGGCCTCCCTTCTAGAAGTGGCTTTGACGGGGCTGACAACACAGAGTGTGCTTCGAACTCTCGGGGATTGGGACATGATTCCGCCAGAATTCGTTCAGAATTCGATTGAGTTTCGCTCAGAAGGTGGCAAACTAGTGTCGGCTGACATTTGCGTCCCCCCAGCCGTGTGCGAAATACGCGATGACCAGGAACTCAGGTCTCCCATATTCGTCGTTCATCAATCCGCCTCATGGCGGCACGAGGGGTCGCGTCGGCTTCACCGTCATTGAACTGATCGTGTGCATGGGCGTGGTGGCGATCATGTGCGGAATCCTGCTGCCCTCCTTGCGCGCCGCGCGCGAGACGTCACTGCGACTTCGCTGCCAGTCAAACATGCACGAGATCGGTATTGCCATCAGCGCCTATGGCATCCAGTCCGACAGCCGGGTGCCGCCGAGCAATAATGTGATTGGCGCGGTCCCCGCCCGTCAAGAGCTTATGGCCGCGCGTTTGCAAATCGGTGGCGCGGCTGGTGCAACTGGCTGGGACGGTCTTGGAATCTTGGTCAAGGGCGGATACATCGGCGACTGCCGGTGCCTGTACTGCCCGAGCCACCACGGCGAGCATTCATTTGATCGCTACGCGCTTGACTACGAGCAGAAGGATTCCGCTGGCGTCCAGATCTACACGAACTATCACTACTCCGGTCACATCCGTCGACAAATTGCCGACGGTCTGCAAGCCGCCCGCGAAACACCCATCACCCTCGACTCTGGCAGCGGTGTACTTCTACTGACAGACGGATTGCGAACGCGCGGTGATTTCAATCACGTCACCGGTCTCAATCGCATGTTCGCCGACCTGAGCATTGAGTGGTGGGCTGATACCGGAAATCAACTGCGCAACCATATCCCGGAGAGTGTTCTCGCCGCGGGCGCGTCATCAGCAGCGTTCCAGTCGATTTGGGATGAAATCACCCCGCCAGCAGAGACGCCATGACGGCCTGACGCGCAGCGCGGGCTCGCATGACGCACTGCTATTGAAAGGTCGTTGACACTCAACGATCGCCACGGGGAACCGCCAGCACACCTTGGTGTGCGCGATGCTCGCTGAATCCCAAGTCAAATGTGCGATATCCGCGCCATTCAAGCCGAGCACCCGCCAACATCTGATCGATCCGCAACAGCGCCCACGGACGCTCAAACGTGCACAGCCAACCACTCGCGCGCCATGGCGGCGCAGGCGTGCATCCGTTCGCTAGTTCTGCAATCACCACGCTGCCGGGCGTGCAGTTAAAGTCGCCAAGAACGATGTCAGGCTGCGCCGGCAACGCCACGCGCTGCAGCACTTCATGCACGGCATTCGCCAAGTGACCGCGCGCCATCCATGGAGCGGACGGCATGTCGACCACAAGAATTCGAATCAGCACACCAGAAGGCGACTGCACCACCATCCAGGCAAGCCACACTTCACCGATCCGCGCGATTGACTCGCGACACAGAACGCGGCACTCGATGATCGGAAGCCGCGAAACAATCGCAACAACTCCAAGGTCAACACCGCGCATCCCCTCCGGCAGCCATGCGTCGCGCGCAGCGGATCGCAACATTGAGCCAGGGCCACTGATGATCGTCACATCTCCCATCACTCCCGCGAGCGCGCGGCCGCATGCAAGCGCGTTGTCGCCGGGCCACTGCGGATTCCAGTGCGTGATGACCACATCGTCGGCCGTGACCGAAGCGGCAATCGGGCTCCAACCAACATCATGTCGAAGGAACCGTCCCGCACTCCACACCGTCACCACCGTCAGTGCAATAAACAACGCGCGTGCCGGTCGGCGTGATCCAAAGGAACGCCGCGCCATCCAAGCAGCGAAAGCAAACACAATAAACATCACCCACGCTGGAACCCAGAACACGCACTGGCTCCACACCCACTGATCACGCGCGATCTGCGCGGCAACCCATACAACGGCAATGACTGACACTGGAAGCACCACGCTCACGGCAAGCGCGAACGCCCATCCGGCAGCCGATCGCACTCGTTGCCGACGCGCTCTCACGCCGGCACCGCTCCCGCAAGTGCGGCGATCGCTGGCAATACCCGTGCTTCTAAGCCACGCGCCGTGCACACGATGCCGACATTCGCAGCCAATGTTTCGCCATGCGAGAAGTCAAGCGGACGTCCATGCGCATCAGTGATGCACGCGCCGGCAACTTCCGCAATCAACGTTCCAGATGCGTGATCCCAGATGCACTCCGAATGCCCGGGTGCGCGCGGCATGCGAATCACAAGATCAGCATCGCCGCGCGCTAACAGCGCGTACTTACATTGACTGTCCATTTCTTGATTCGTAAATGAACCGATCGTCGCAATGCATGGCTCGAGCCGCGATGGAAATGCGTTCTTGCTTCGATTCAATGAACGCGCCCAACGCACACTTGAGCCGCTCCAGGCGTCGACTGTTAATCGTGACTGCGCGGCACCCGATGCATCGCACTCGAATGCGCCCACTCCGTGCGCCGCCGCGTAAATCACACCAGGTCCACCCGTATGCACAGACATGTCGCCGCGCGGGCCCATGCGTGGGCAGCCCAAGACGCCGATCGTGGCGCGGCTTCCTTCAATGCGCGCAAGGCACACTGAACATTGCATGCCAAGGAGAAATCCTTTCGTCCCATCAATTGGGTCGATGGTCCAGTACGGCTCGCCAGCGCGTGGCTCATCACCATCGATCGATCGCAGTGCCGCGGCGCGGTCGCGCCAACCGAGCATGCTGCGAATGGCATCGACGACGATGCGTTCAACATCCGGGCGCCCGCTTGTTGCCAACACGTCGGCATGCTCTTCACCTAGGAGCGGCACACGCCCGTCCACAGAGCGGGCGCGCAGCCCTGCCACCACGAGCGCCTGCAACACATAGTCGGCGGCAGTGACTGGCGAACCATCGCCCTTCTCAATTGGCGGAACTGATGCCAAGGTTGCACCCAAGAGTCGAGCGGCGGGAAGCGCGGGAACCACGGCCGCGATCGCATCGGCCAAGGAGCTGCCGGTGGGAATCTGCGCGGAGGCATTCGAGGCGGAGTTCTGGGCGAAGTTCTTGGGGGACTTCTGAGCGGAGTTCTGGGAACGGTCCTGGGAGCGTGTCATGGGGGTCACCGATGCTAGAGGGAAGCGCACCTGCACCCTGTGCTGCCAGAACGGCAGATCGATACGGCCAATACGCCGAATGGGACAGGAAATCGACCCATCACAGCCCAGATTGGCCCCCAATCGACTGGCACGCGGGTTGCTTTAACACCTTGAAGCGCGGGCGTCCGCCCCCTCCCCCCACCGCACGAACCAACTCCCACGAAAAGGAACCCACTCACTATGTCAACCAAATCAATCATCATCGGCATCGACCTCGGCACCACGAACAGTGTGGTCGCCGTCATGGAAGGCTCCCAGCCCAAGGTCATCATCAACTCCGTCGGTCAGCGCACCACCCCTTCGGTGGTCGGCTTCACCGAGAAGGGCGAGCGCCTCGTCGGGCAGACCGCCAAGCATCAGCAGATCACCAATCCAACGAACACCGTCTTCAGCATCAAGCGCTTCATGGGTCGTCGCCACAGCGAAGTGGGCCACGAAGAGAAGTTGGTGCCGTACGCCATCAAGGGCGCACCTGATGAACTAGTGAAAGTTGCCATCCGTGGCAAGGACTACACGCCGCCAGAGATCTCGGCCATGATCTTGGCCGACCTCAAGCGCCAAGCTGAAGAGTTCTTGGGCGAGACCGTCACCCGCGCGGTCATCACCGTGCCCGCGTACTTCAACGACGCGCAACGTCAAGCCACCAAGGACGCTGGCGAAGTGGCCGGTCTCAAGGTCGAGCGCATCATCAACGAGCCAACGGCCGCGGCACTCGCCTACGGTCTCGAGAAGAAGACCAATGCGAAGATCGCTGTCTTCGACCTCGGCGGCGGCACATTCGACGTGTCCATCTTGGACATCTCTGACGGCGTCTTCGAGGTGCTCTCCACGAACGGCGACACCCACCTCGGCGGCGACGACTTCGACCAGAAGCTCATCGACTTCTTGGCTGAAGACTTCCGCAAGAAGGAAGGCATTGATGTTCGCAAGGATCCGATGGCTCTGCAGCGCCTGAAGGAAGCGGCTGAGAAGGCAAAGATCGAACTCTCAACGCAGGTTGAGACCACGATCAATCTTCCGTTTATCACCGCGGACCAGAACGGTCCGAAGCACTTGCAGGTCACGCTCACGCGCGCCAAGTTTGAGGAGCTCTGCAAGGATCTCTTTGAGCGTCTTGCCGCGCCGTGCGAGAAGGCTCTTGCTGACGCCAAGTTGAAGCCGTCTGATGTGCAGGAAATCGTGATGGTTGGTGGTTCGATTCGCATCCCGAAGGTGCAGGAAGTCGCCAAGAAGATCTTCCACACGGATAACCTCGACAAGAGCATCAATCCCGACGAAGTGGTTGCTATCGGCGCGGCGATTCAGGGCGGCGTCCTCATGGGCGATGTGAAGAACGTGGTGCTCCTTGATGTCACCCCGCTCTCACTCGGCGTAGAAACGCTCGGCGGCGTGATGACCAAGCTGATTGAGCGCAATACCACCATCCCAACTTCGAAGAAGGAAATCTTCTCCACTGCGCAGGACAATCAGAACGCTGTGACGATCGTGGTGCTGCAGGGCGAGCGCCAGATGGCTGCGGACAACCGCGTCCTGGGACGCTTCGACCTGCAGGGCATTGCAGCCGCACCGCGTGGCGTGCCACAAGTTGAGGTGGAGTTCTCGCTCGACGCCAACGGCATCCTGAATGTCATGGCCACCGAGAAGGCGACTGGCAAGAAGCAGGAGATCAAGATCACCGGCTCGAGCGGTATCTCCAAGGATGAAGTGGAGCGCATGCGCAAGGATGCCGAGGATCACGCCACCGCTGACAAGGCGCGTCGCGAGCTCGTCGACACCAAGAATCGCGCAGAACAGATCGTCTATCAGGTCAAGAAGCAACTTGAGGAGATGGGCGCGAAGGTCCCTGCCGAGAGTCGCAACAAGATCGAGAGTGCAGTCAGCAACCTTGAGGACAAGCTGAAGGGCGACGACCAAGCCGCCATTGAAGCTGCGCTCAACAACCTGATGAACGCCTCGGGCGAACTGCAACAAGCTGCAGCCGCTGCAGGAGAACCCGGAGCCGCTGGCGGTGCTGGTGGATCATCCGACGCGGGCGCCAAGAAGGACGACGTCATCGACGCCGAGTACGAAGTGACCGACGAGAAGAAGTAAATAGGTGCCGTTTAAATAGGTGCCGTTCACCACTGTCCCCAATTTCCACAAAGGGGCGCCCACATGGGCGCCCCTTTGTGCATATGTGGCTTTCGGCACCCAGAAAATAGGGACAGTGGTGAACGGCACCTATTTTATGCGGGGCTAGCAACTCAGCGGCAATTCCCCTACCTTGCCTGTTCGGTACCGCTCCGCACAGCCTGATGCGCAACTTCGCGCATCACGCCGACCCGGGCGCAACGCCGCAAGCACTATGCAGATCATCAAAGGCATTGCCGTAAGCCCCGGCATCATCGTCGGGCGCGCATTCTTAGTCGGTACCGCCGAACAGGTCGTCCCGCACCGCACAATTGAACAGGCCGAGGTAGAGCCGCAACACGCGCGGTTGCATGCTGCGCTTGCCGCGGCCAGCGCTGAAATTGATGAGCTCCGCGAACGCACTCGTCGCGAGCTCGGCCCCGAGCCCGCCAAGATCTTTGAGTTCCACGCCGGACTCCTACGCGACCGCGTGCTGGTCTCCGCCGTCGAGCGACGTATCGCAAACGATTTCGTCACCGCCGAACAGGCAGTCGCGGATCAATTCCGCGTCTTAGTTGATCAATTCAATCGCATGGGCAACGAGGTCTTCGAGCAGAAGGCCAACGACATTCTCGACCTTGAGCGCCGCGTGCTCGGTCGACTGATGGGCGAAGAGAAGAGCCGACTCGCACTGCTCGACGCGCCCGCCATTGTGATCGCTCACGAACTGACGCCAAGCCAAGCCGCAGGCATGGACCGCAGCAAAGTCATCGCCATTGCGACTGACCTCGGCGGTCGCACTGGACATACATCCATCGTGGCACGCGCACTCGGTCTGCCAGCGGTGGTTGGTTGCCAGCGACTTTCGTCGGAAGTAGAAGACGGCGATCAACTGATTGTTGACGGCAATGACGGCGTCATCATCCTGCGCCCAGACTCGCGCACGCTTGAGGAGTACCGCCGCAAGCAAGAACGCTCGCAACGTTCACGCGCGGCGATGCGCGAACTCTCGGGACAGGAGGCGGTCACCAAGTGCGGCACGCGCATCCAACTTATGGGCAACATTGAGTTCCCAGAGGAAGTGGAATCGATGCTCGCCAATGGCGGCGACGGCGTTGGTCTCTACCGAACCGAGTTCCTCTGGCTGACGCGCAAGGAGCCGCCGACCGAGCAAGATCACATGGATGCGTACCTCCGCGCCATCACCCTGCTCAAGGGTAAGCCCCTCACCATCCGCACCTGCGACCTCGGCGCGGACAAGTACACCCAGGCACAGATGGAGGAGCCGGAGCGCAACCCCTTCTTGGGCCTCCGCTCCATCCGGCACTCGCTGGCGAACCCCGCTGAGTTCAAACTGCAGTTACGGGCCATTCTGCGAGCCAGCGCCCACGGTCCGGTCAAGATGATGTTCCCGCTCGTCTCCAACCTCATGGAGCTCCGCCAAGGCAAGCTCATGCTGGCCGACATCAGCGAGGAATTGGAGGACGAAGGCATCGCATTCGACCGCCAGATGCCGGTCGGGGTGATGATCGAAGTGCCCTCTGCAGCGCTCATGGCCCGGGTATTTGCGGCCGAAAGCAGCTTCTTCTCCATCGGCACCAACGACCTCGTCCAGTACACCCTTGCGGTCGACCGCGGCAACGAGCGGGTGGCACATCTGTACCAATCAGCCCATCCGGCGGTCGTCTATTTGGCCAAATCCGTGGTCCGAGCTGCCCGCAGCGCCCAGATCGACTGCAGCCTGTGCGGCGAAATGGCCGGAGAACCACTCTTTTCCATGTTGCTGTTGGGCATGGGGTTGCGTACACTCTCGATGGTCGCTGACCAGATCCCAGTCATCAAACGGGTGATCCGATCAGTAACGATTGAACAATGCGAACGCCTGGCCCGACGGGTCGGTTCGTTCGACTCGGAGCGTCAGGTTGAAACAGCCTTGCGCGACGAACTCAGGACACTTGATCCCGATGTATTTG
>CANJHD010000066.1 GCA_947474065.1 Planctomycetaceae bacterium | reverse complement strand
GCCTCGGTTTCCTGCGGGACCACGGGGGCGGGCGGGGCTTCCTGGACAGGCGGCGGGGGTGTCTCGCAGCCGGTCAGGGCGGGTATCGATGCAGCGAGTGCGCCAAGGACGGTCACGGAGAAGCGTCGAGCGAGGGTGTGATTCATGGTGATTTCCAAAGGGGAAGGATCGGCATAGTGAGGGGGGAATGGGGATAAATCGCGGACTCCTGGGGGATCCAGCGAGAAAAATCGGGCAGTTTGGGACATGGGCGCGGGCTGGCACTTGGGGGGGAACCAAGGTCGACGCCCTTGAAGGTGGTGTGTTGGGCGCGCAGGTGGTTCTTGGACGACGACTTCGACAGGCGTAGCCAATGGTCACGAAAAGCCCGATGCAACGGGTTGGCAGAATGCTATCTGTACGTACATTATATGTATGAAAGAAATCGAGTTCGAATGGGAGCCCCGCAAGGCCACTCGCCATGAACAGTCTCAGTACTTGAAGCGCGATTAAGCGAGGATCATGATGCGAACCGAATACGACTTTTCGAAGTCAAAGCCAAATCCGTACGCGCGAAAGCTGAAGCAGCCCGTGACCATTCGGCTGGACGAGTCCACGGTGCGGTATTTCAAACAATTGGCGCAAGAATTGGACATGCCGTATCAAAGCTTGATCAATCTCTATCTGCGGGATTGTGCGTCCAGTGGACGGTCGCTGTCGTTGAAGTGGCGTCCGAAGAAGAGTGGACGCGCGGCGTAGATCGACGCCTCAAGTGGACAGGGCGTGATCGGCAGGGCGCCGGTGCAAGCGCTATCGTGAGCCTGTGTGCGTGTACCCGTTGCGTTACAACGGTGACGGCACGCCCGCTTCGGCGCACATCAGGTTGGTGGTGATCTCGCTGGAAAGGAAGATCACCGGCAGACCGCTGCCTGGGTGCGTGCCGCCGCCAACGAGCCAGAGATTGTCGAAGCCCTGCAAGCGATGCTGCGGACGGCGGTGCAGCATCTGGCCAAGGTTGTGCGCCAGATTGAAAGTGGCGCCGTGCGCAATGCGTTCGGACTTCCAGTCGGCGGGCGTGACCAGGTGTTCCGCACGGATGCGTGAGCGGATGTCCGTGATGCCAAAGACGCTTTCCAGTTGCTTCAGGGTGCGCTCGCGAAGTTCTGCCTTGGACTGCTCCCAGTCAACTTTGCAGTGTCCGGGCTTGTCGTTGGGCGTTGGCACCAACACGTAGAGCGCGGAATGTCCAGCCGGCGCAAGTGTTGGGTCAAGGCGCGAAGGATTGCACACGTAGGTGGACGGGTCCTCTGAGAGCGTGCCGCGTTCGGCGATGTCTTTCAGGTTCTCAACATACGAACGTGAGGTGTAGATGGTGTGGTGCGGCAGATCCACTTCGCCTTCAATGCCGAGGTACATCATGAACGTGCTGCAGCTGTAGCGCTTGGAATCAAGCGTTGCATCCTTGAGTGCGCGCGGGCGGAGCGCGTCGGGGATCAGGTTCTTCAGGGCCCACGCGGCATCGGCATTCACTACCACATGGTCGTGGCGATACTCGGTGCCATTGACTACTACGCCGCAGGCTTTGTTGCCTTGGAACAGGATGCGTTCCACTGGTTCGCCGCAGCGGATGCTCGTGCCCATTTCTGTGGCCGCATCAGCCATCGCTTGCGTCAGCGCGTTGCAGCCGCCGATGGGGTGCCAGACGCCGTACTCGTATTCGATGAATGGCAGAATTGAGAAGAGCTCCGGGCACTCAAAGGGGCTCATGCCCAAGTACTTGCTCTGGAAACTCATGGCGAGCCGCACGCCATCATGCTTGAAGTAACCCTTCAGGTGGTCGTACAGCGATTGCCACGGGCGAAGCGCCGGACCCGCGCGCAACATGTCCGCGCTGAGGAAGTCGGCGAGGCCGCGGATCGGGCGCCGAAGGATCGGCGTCATCACTTCAAGTTTGCGTCGATTGTCACGGATGAAGCGCTCGAACGCAGGACCGTCGGATGGTTCAATGGCGGACAACTGCCGCGACATGCGCTCAATATCTTGCGTGGCGTTGATGACCACGGGATCACCGTTTGGCTGGCCGATGAGCAGCCGGTACATCGGGTCCAGGCGCTTCAGTTCCGCGTAGTCACAGAGGCGGCGCCCGGTGGCGGCGAAGATCTCCTCCAAGACGTAGGGCATCATGAAGAATGTGGGGCCGCAATCAAACCGGTAATCGCCGAGTTCGATCCGGCGGGTTCGTCCCCCCACGGTGGGGTGCGCTTCGTAGACCGTGACTGCGAAGCCGGCGGCGGCGAGGAGCATGGCCGTGGTCAGCCCCCCGGGGCCGGCGCCGATGATGGCGACCGTTTGGCCGGATCCAGACCCGGAATGCCCGGTGATCGGCGCGGCGGACGGCGTAGTGCCGCCCGGCGGGTATTTCTGCTGCCAATGGGCGGAGAGAACGGAGCTGTTCGATCGGCTGGTGACCATAGTTTGTACGGATTTCGTCCCCACAGGCTGCTCAGATTCGGGAAGATATCGCTTCGATCGGATGCCGTTGGACGAATCCGCGCGGATTCGACGACCGAACCCAACTACGAACTAGAAATGCACCAAACACCCACCTTGCACGCCACCGCTTTGGAGCGAGTTTCGGGCCTCTCCGCTCGCGTTGCGTGGGCTGCGGCCTTCGAACGCCGCCTGGTCGCTCGCGAGAGAGATCTTGTGGATGCCGTCCACACGGACATCGGTAAGCCCGCTTGGGAGGTGGTTTCCGGTGAAGTCATGCCGCTGGTCGCCAGCATTCGCTGGCACGCCAGGCATGCGCCGCGCGCTTTGGCGCCGCGCAAGATCGGCGGCGCGCCGTGGTGGATGCTTGGGCAGACGCACTGGAGTTACCGATTGCCGGTTGGGCGTGTGTTGGTGATCGCCACGTGGAATTACCCGGTGCAACTCTTGGGCATTCAACTAGTGCAGTCGGTCATGGCGGGCAACCGGACCGTGGTCAAGCCGAGCGAGCGAGCGCCGCGTTCGCAACGTCTCTTGGTGGAACTCGCGCGCGAGGCGTTGGTTGACGCAGGCTTGCCTGTGGACATGGTTACTTCCACTGAAGCCACCCGCGATGCTGGCCGCGCGATTCTTGAGAACGAACAATTTGATCATGTGGTGTTCACTGGCTCGACTGCAGTTGGCAGGCAGATCGCCGAGGCATGTGCGCGCACGCTCACTCCGAGCACGCTTGAACTCTCCGGCCGTGACAGCGCGCTGGTGCTTGCCGATGCAAATGTTTCGCTTGCCGCAAAGTCAATCTGGCATGCGGTGACCATGAACGCAGGTCAGACATGCATGGCTCCCCGGCGGGTGCTGGTGGAGCGCGCGACATACGGCGCGTTTATCGCTGCCATGCGACCGCTCGTTGCAGCAGCGCGGCCGGTGAAATTAGCGGATGCCGCTATGGCCGATCGATGCGTGCAATTGGTGCAGGCCGCCATGTTGCAGGGTGGTCGCAGTCTGGGTGGCGTAGTAGAGCCTGCGCAGCGCGGCGTGATGCGTCCGCTGTGCGTCGCTGACTGCGAGCGCGACGCGGCACTTGTTGCGGGCGATCACTTTGGACCAGTGCTTGCGGTACTTGCAGTTGATGGTCTTGATGACGCAATCGCCGTGCATCGCGCAGGGGGGCAGCATCTTGCAACGAGCGTCTACACCGGGCGCCCCGATCAGTTGCTGGCCGATGGAAGTTTCATCGCCGCGCTTGGTTCGAATGTGGTGACGATCAATGACACGGTGCTGCCAACCGCGCATCCGGCAACGGCGATTGAGGGCCGCGGAGCAAGCGGTTGGGGCGCAAGTCGCGGCGAAGCAGGATTGCGCGCACTGAGTCGTGAGGTGACATGCTCCACAACATCCGGTCGCGTTCGAACACCGCTTGATGAGCCGAGCGCTTCGGCAAAGGGTTGGCTGCGACGGTTGGCATTTGGTGGACGCCCGGAAGCAGCGGTGAAGGGCACCGCAGGCGCGGGGGTTCCCTCTGTCGCCAATCAATCAGAACACGGAGTAACTCACTCATGACACAAACAGCGATCGTCATCGGAGGCGGCCTTGCGGGGCTTGCCGCAGCAACAGAACTCGCCGGGCGCGGAGTCCGCGTCACGTTAGTGGAGCGCAACCAGCATTTGGGTGGCAAGATGAATGTGCTTGCGGAGAAGGGATTCACCTTCGACATGGGCCCAACAATTCTCACTATTCCCAATGTCTTGCGCGGCATCATTCAGCGCACCGGGCGCACGGTTTCTGACTACGTGGACTTAGTGCGCCTTGATCCGCAGTGGCGCTGCATGTACGAAGACGGCACGGTGATTGATCTCTTGGAGAAGCCAGAGGCAATGGCCGCTGCAATGGATAAGCAATTTCCGGGCGCCGGCGCTGGTCGTGGCTGGGTTGACTTTGTTGAATACAGTCGACGCATGTTCCGCCTGAGCGGGAAGGTGTTCTTCTTCAAGGACCTCGGCGGCGTCATGGATTTGATGCGTGTGCCGCCCACGAGCGAGCCGGGACTTCTGAAGGATGTCCTTGCCATGCGCATGCATTCCACGGTGGGTGCCACTATTGAGAAGCACATTCGCGAACCACATGTGCGGCAGTTGGCGGATCACTTTCTGCAGTACGTGGGATCGAGTCCATTTCTTTCGCCTGCAATTCTCTCGTTGATCGCCGCCGCGCAGGTGGATGACGGATGCTGGTACGCGATGGGTGGAACGCGCAATGTGGCGCGCTCACTTGAGCGCATCTTGCGCGAGGAACGCGCGGAGATCATCACTGGCACGGGCGTGAAGCGACTGATCACTGACGGCAAGAAAGTCCGAGGCGTTGAACTTGACGACGGACGCACGCTGAGTGCGGATGTTGTGGTTTCCAACTGTGATGTGCAACGAACCTATCGGGACTTGGACGGTTCACAGGCAGGCATTTCTGAGCAGCGCCGCATCGGCGGGGCATATACGCCAGCGTGCAGCGGCGTGGTGATGTACATGGGTCTTGATCGTCAGTACCAGCACCTGTTGCACCATGACTTCCTGTTCTCCAAGGACGGTCATCTGGAGTTTGAGGACATCTATCGGCAGGGCATTCCTGCCCGTGATCCAACCGTATATCTCTGCGTGCCAAGCCGCACTGATCCAACGCAGGCGCCGGCTGGGTGCGAGGCTTTGTATGCCCTCATTCACACGCCGTTCCTGCGTCCGGGGCAAGTCTGGGAAGGTCCGGGCGGCATGATGGAGCAGTACCGGCCAGTGATCATTGAGAAACTGAAGCGCATGGGTATGGCGGACATCGAGAAGCACATTGTGGTTGAGCGTCATCTCACGCCGCAGAGCATTGAGCGCTGGTACAACGCAGAAGGCGGAGCAATCTATGGACTGGCAAGTCACGGCAAGTTGAAGGGTGGTTTCAAGCCTCGCAACCGAAGTCGTGTGTATTCAAATCTCTACCTTGCGGGCGGCAGTGCGAACCCCGGGCCGGGCGTGCCGATGGTGCTAATGAGCGGCGTGACGGCGGCTGATGCAGTGTGCGAGGACCTTGGCGTTGCGCGCACTTCACACGGGCCGGTTGGATTTGGAATCGATCATGGTTCGCGGCTCATCAAGGGAACAGGCGGTCATGTGCCGGAAGGGCAAGCGTGCCAGACGGTGTGAGCGAACTCTTGCCTGCTACGGAGCGTGCGTGGTTTCGGAAGTTCTTTGGTGTCTGGCTTCGTCGCCAGGTTCCGAAGCACTTTCACGCGGTTCGATTGGCGCGTGGATCAGCAGACGTGCTCGATGAAATTGCGCGACATGCGGGTCCAGTGATCTTGATGAGTAACCATCAATCGTGGTGGGATCCGCTCGTTGCATTTATGGTTCATGAGCGGTGGTTTACGGGCCGTCCTGCGCTGAGCCCGATGGATGTGACGCAACTGCGCAAGTTCAAGTTCTTTCGCAATCTCGGTATGTTTGGCGTGGATCCGGATCATGCGGCGGGGCTCCGCAGCTTTGTTCGGTATGTGGGCGAACGGTTTGCTGCGGCACCGCGGTCTGTCCTGATGATCACTCCGCAGGGGAAATTTGTTGACCAGCGCATTCCGGTAGCTATTCGTCCTGGGGTTGCAGTACTTGCCGCGCGTCACCCGGAGGCTGCTGTTGTGAGCGTGGCAATTGAATACGCATTCTGGACTGATCAGCGACCGGAGGTATTCCTTCGTGCTGTAACGATTGCGTCGCCGAGTGATGCGAGCGATGCGCGTGCGTGGCACACTGCATGCGAGCAGGCGATGAATGACAATGCTGGCGAGCTCGCGCGCTGCGTCCAATCGCGCGATGCGGCCCACTTCGAAACTGTGTCGGGTGGCGGTTCAGCACGCATTCACCCGTTGTATGACATTGTGTTGCGGGCAACCGGGCGTGCAACATCTATTGAGACCGGGCATCGCGCAGGCGGTGTGAAATGACTTGGATTTCTGCGATATTCACGTGGATGCCTGCGTTCAGCGCGCTGGTGAGTTCGATTGCATTGGTGATGTCCATCATTAATGCACAGATTTATGTTCGCGCGCGCAGCGCTGGTCGGATTGGCGGCGGTGGTGATGTGCGCGGCGGTTCGCCGGCTGCGCCACCGGTAGTGAGTGTCTGCATTCCAGCGCGCAACGAGGAGCGAAACATTGCAGCGATCGTGCGCGGCGCGCTCGCCAACGAGGGCGTTGCGCTTGAGGTGCTTGTTCATGATGATCAGAGCGCGGACCAGACGCCCGTGATTCTTGCTGCGCTGTGCGCGGAAGATGCGCGGGTGCGGGCCGTGCCAGTGCAGCCGCTCCCGGCGGGTTGGAATGGCAAGCAGTGGGGCTGCGAGCGGATGGGTCAGGAGGCGCGCGGCGAGTGGCTGCTATTTACAGATGCGGATGTTCGCATCACGCCCGATTGCCTTGCGCGCGCATTGGCTGAGGCAAAGCGATTGAACGCTGCGCTCTTGAGCACCGTTCCGCAGCAGGAAACTGGCACATTTCTAGAGCGCATGGTGGTTCCGCTGATTCACTGGATGCTGTTCAGTTGGTTGCCAATGCCGCGCATGCGCACTTCGAATGACCCCGCAACGAGTGCCGGATGTGGTCAGTTCCTCTTGGTACAGCGCACGGCATGGATTGCAGCTGGTGGGCATGCGGCCTTTCGTGACAGTATGCATGATGGGATCAAGCTGCCACGCAATGTTCGACGCGCTGGGTTTCATACCGATTTGTATGACGGAAGCGATAGCGTCTCGTGCCGCATGTACCGATCGGCGGCGGAGACATGGCGCGGATTTACGAAGAATGCCTATGAAGGCCTTGGGTCGCCGTTGGTGCTTGTGGTGTTCACCGTTCTTGAGGTGCTCGGCATACTGCTGCCGTGGATATGGCTGCCAGTGATGATGGTGCGCGGCGATATGCCTATTGGACCAACGGTATTGGCGGGGTTTGCCATTGCCGTTCAGTTGCTGCAGCGAGTCATCTTGGCGCGCCGCTTTCGGCAATCATTCGAGTGCGTCGTACTGCATCCATTCACCATCGCGCTGCTGGTTGCTATTCAGTGGCGCAGTTGGTGGCTGCACCTCACGAAGCAGCGGGCGTGGCGTGGCCGGACGGCCGGTTGACGGTGCCGCCGTGCGGATGCTTCGCGCCTGCGCCCGGTGCGGCTGGCATGCCTGGCATGGCGGGCGGAGCGGTCTGTACCAGCACCATTTGCTGGTAAATGCCACTTGATTTCATCAATTCCGTGTGTGTTCCCATCTCTGCGATGCGGCCGTCTTTCAGCACCACGATGCGATCGGCATGCATGATGGTGGAGAGTCGATGCGCAATCACAAAGCTCGTTCGACCGCGCATGAGTGCCTGCAGCGCCTCTTGAATGGCACGCTCGCTTTCGGTGTCAAGATTAGAAGTTGCTTCGTCGAGAATCAGAATGCGCGGGTCAGCAAGGAGTGCGCGCGCGATGGCAATGCGTTGCCGCTGACCACCGGAAAGACGAACGCCGCGTTCGCCGATAGCGGTTTCGTAGCCCTCTGGCATTGCTTCGATGAAGCCGTTCGCGTTGGCAGCGTTCGCGGCCCAGTGGACGCGTTCAATGGGTGCGCCGGGATCTGCGTAGCGAATGTTGTCAGCCACTGTGCCGTCAAAGAGGAAGACGTCCTGTTCAACGATGCCGAGAATCTTGCGGAACGAAGCCAATTCAATGTCGCCAAGGTCGCGTCCATCGAGAGTGATGGTTCCGGATGTTGGCTCAAAGAAGCGTGCAATCAGGTTGCAGAGCGTGGTCTTGCCAGCGCCACTTGCGCCAACGAACGCGGTCATCTCGCCGGGGCGCGTGGTGAAAGTGATGCCAGCAAGTACATCTGCCTCGCGGTTGGGGTAGCGGTATCCAACGCTGCGCAATTCAATGGCGCCGGCAACCTGCGTGCGGTCCAAGCGAAGCGCGCCGGGACGATCAGGCATTTCCGCTGGTTCAGCTAGGAAATCGAGGGTGCGGTCGAGTCCTGCCAAGTGCGTCTGGAGGCCGGTAGCACTCTGCGCCAGACTTTCGAGCGGGGCAAGAAGCATCACAAGGTAAGTGAGGAACATGATGAGTTCACCGGTCGTGATTCGCCCGGCAAGCACCTGCGCGCCGCCGTACCAGAGCAGTCCAGCGCTCGCAATGGGGATCAATAGTTGCCACGCAACTTCCACGGTGCGGCTCCACCACCACGTGAGAATTTCTTGACGAGCCAACAGATCGAGCGCTGTGCCGTGACGAATGCCCTCGAACTTTGGTCGCGCAAAGCCGCGCACCACTCGAATACCGCTGAACGCCTCACTGGCCGTGGCGTCTACTTCGCCCACTTGTTGGCGAATGTCTCTGAAGAGCGGACGCAAGCGTCCGATCCATGTTCGGTGCGTCAGCATCACGGCGGGAAAGAGGAGGATCGCGCCCAAGAGCAGTCGCCAGTCAGTGATGGCAAGGATGGTGAGGATGCCAATGAGTTGAATAATGGCGCGCCACGGGTTGTAAATGAGTGCGAACACCAGCTCTGCAAGTCCGCCGGCATCTTCGCGAATGATGGCGCCAACGCCGCCCGCGCGCAGGCCTTGCACGCGGTGCAGTGGCAAACGCATGGCGTGATCGAACGCGCGGCGACGCATGGCGGTTTGCAGCACCTTCACGGTGCGCGTGGTTTGATATCGGCCGAGCACGGAGAGACCCGTGGCCACAGCGCTCACGGTGACGACGGTTCCTGCGAGCCACGCAAGGAGCATTTGCGGCGTTTCAGCGAAGCCGCCGAGCACGCTCGCCCAGTTGCCAGTGAGTGGATGGCCGCCCAAGACGTTGTCGATCACCACCTTGGTTGCAGCTGGTGGCACCAGTCCGCAGACGGTGGCGACGGTGAGGGTGACAAGCGAGAACCCAATTCGGCGGCGGTAGGGATGGGCCAGACCAAGGAAGGCGCGAAAGAGGGCGGTGAATGATCGGGTGCGACGCCGACTTTTTTCCTGCCCATGCCAAGTGACAGTTATGTTCTCCCGCTTCGCCTTGGTGCGGGCGGCTTCGAAGCGCTCTAAATAGGTACGGAAGCGCGTTCGACTTGATGGCTGCGTGCGTGGCATAGGGGAAGTCTAGGTGGTTACTCGGCTAGACTCGACCGAATGCAGAAGCCCATGAACACGCTCGGCATTCTTTCGCTCGCATTCGCGCTTTCGGCGGCACCGCTGTCTTGGCAGGACGGGGCGCCAGCCGCGCCAGCGGCTCCAAAGGCGCCTGCTAAGGAGCCCAAGGCACCTGCAAAGGAGAAGGCCCCACCGAAGGAGAAGGCCCCACCGAAGGAGAAGGCCCTGAAGACTGTGCGGCCTGCCGGCGTGTGGTACGGCGTGGAGAAGGCGCCTGAGAAGAAGGACGGTGCTATTCGCATCGCGGCGTACAACGTTGAGAACTTCTTCGATGGCGTTGATGATCCGGCCTTGCAAGGTGAATATGACGACATCAAGATGACCACGAAGCCAACGCGTGTTCAGGCGATTGCCGACGAGATCAAGCGGCTTGACGCGGACATTCTCTGCCTCGAAGAGATGGAGAGCCTTGAAGCGTTGACATGGTTCCGCGATACCTACTTGAAGGACATGGGTTACAAGTACGTGTACAGCGAAGATGTTGGTTACTACCGCGGCGTTGAGCAGGCATGCCTGAGCCGCTTTCCGATCAAGGCGCATACAACCTTCGTGACTGAGGATCTGACCGACATGGACGCCATGCGCGACGGCGAAGGATGGGCTGGCAAGAAGCCCGATCAAGCAAAGAAGTTCCAGCGCTCGCCGCTGAAACTAGAGATTGATGTCAATGGTTGGCCCGTGACCATCTATTCCGTCCATTTCAAGGCTGGCGGCAAGGAATTTGACTATCAGCGCGAGAGCGAAGCGCTGCAGACTATTGAGTTTGTGAAGAAGGATCTCGAAGCCAATCCAGCGGCGAATGTTGCGGTGATGGGCGACTTCAACGCCACGCCATCGATGAAGACGCCGAAGGCGTTCGGCGAATCTGGAATGAAGGGTGCATATGATTTCCGCGCCAACAAGGACAGCGGCACGAAGGACCTGTATACGACGCATGACTCTGGTCGTGCGATCGACTACATCTTCATGAGTAAGGGACTTGCAGACGATGTGCTTCCAGGTGGCTTCTTCGTCATGGGCACCATGCATCCGGCGAGCGATTACGACTGGAAGACTGATCCCGAGAAGGAGAAGGTTCCAGCCGGCTATGCAAGCGATCACTGTCCGGTGGCAGTGGATGTGATGCCGAAGGACGGGGCGCCGAAGACCGCGCCTGCACCTGCTGCGAAGCCGAGTTGAGTTCCGACGCTCGATCACGAGCAGCACTCATGATTAAAGAAGCGGGCGCGGTCCGAAGACCGCGCCCGCTTTGTTGTTACTTACTGAGTGATGACTCACTGAGTCATCCATCGGTCGTCAGTGCTGACCGACCATCATGCGGACGAACTGGTGGATCTTGGCATCGGGAGCCAAGAGTTCCTTGATCGCCTTCTTGTCGTCGCGCACGTACTTCTGGCCGAGGAGAGTGACTTCCTCGAAGAACTTACGCAGCTTGCCTTCCGCCATCTTCTCAGCGATTTGCTCCGGCTTGCCGGAGGCCTTGGCCTCGGCGACCGCTTCGGCGCGCTTCTCTGCGAGCATGGCGGCAGGAATGCCGTGCTCGTCAACGGCGATCGGTGCAGGATCAGCAGCAACGATGTGCTGGCAAATGCCTACGCCGGTGTCGTGTTCAATCGTGCCGGAGTAGACGAT
>CANJHD010000065.1 GCA_947474065.1 Planctomycetaceae bacterium | reverse complement strand
TGGCCGCACTCGCCGGAGAGGACAGGGCCGCGCTCAGCGGCCGTCAGCACGGGCCCCAGTTGCCGAGCAGCATGCCCAGGTCCGCCCCGTTGACAACGCCGTTGCCATCGAGGTCACCCGTGATACTCCCGCCCCAGCCCCCGAGCAGCACACCAAGATCCCCGCCATCGACTTGACCGTTGTTAGTCAAGTCACCAAGGCACGGCAACACCGCCGAAGCGAGTTCGTATGCCCCGCGGTCAACCATCGGCGCCGCGCCCGAACCGGTGTCCGGAACGCTCGGAATGTCCACGAAGCGCAATGCGCCCAAGAGATCCGTCGTCACGCCCGCTGGCACCAACGCGTTCGAGCCCGAATCGATACCCGATGATCCAGTGCCAAGCGTGTAGTCGCCTGTTGCCGCAGACACAAACATCGGGTCTGTCGAGAGGTTTGACGTTCCAGCGAAGCCACCCTGCACGATCGACCAACTCACGGTGTTCGTCCCGCCGCCCGCGTTAATCTGATTCGCAGCGGTCGCGCCCCCCGGACCGGTGTTGCCCCAGAACACACAGTTGGAAGCGTTCAGTGTGCCAGCGGTGGTGTTCACGCCACCCGCCACCGTTGTTGCAACATTGCCCGCAAAGGTGCAGTTGCGCGCGTTGACCACGCTGCTCGAAACGCCGATCCATATCGCCGCGCCGCCACCGGATCCTGTGGAGCGATTGCCAGCGAAGAGGCAGTTCGTGTACGTGGTGTTGCCGCCGCCGTAGGTTTCAACACCGCCAGCGCGCGCAGCGGTGTTGTTGCGGAAGATGCAGCGGGTGAATGTGCTGGTGACCGCGTTGGTATCGAACGCACCGCCGTAACTACCGCCGTTGTTGTCATTGAATTCGCAGTCAGCGAATGTTGCTTGCGCGGCATAGATGTAACCCGCGCCGCCACCGAATGTGCAGCGATGGGAAACGAAGATGCAATTGCGTACCGTGGGAGCGCCGCTCGAGACGATCAATATGCCGCCGCCCTTGTCTTGATTGCTCGCACTGGCGCCGTTCGCGTAGCCTGCGCGCACGGTGAAACCGTCCAGAATGGCCGTGATCGCTGCGCCGGTGCCAAGAACAACGTGGTAACTATTTTCCGTGTAATTCGCGGAGGCCATGTCGTTACCAAGGAGGTCACCAGAGAGAATCGTGATGTTCGTCTTCCAGTTACGCGCGGAAAGTGTCGCCTCGGTTCCGTTGAATCCGCCGTAAATCGCGACTCCGGATTTCATGGTGAAACTCGCGGTGCGCACGCCCGTAGTTGATGGAAGGTACGTACCAGCCTTTACCCAAATTTCATCGCCCGAGACTGCGGCAGCCAAAGCTGTTTGCAAACTCGCGGCACCGCTGTAGGCGTCGGCCCAACTTGCGCCCGTCCCGGCGCCCGTGGCGAGCGCGCCATCGACGTAGCGCACAGCGGCGCGAGCCTGAAGCGCGGTGGCCAAGAGAACAAGCGAGGAGAGCGCGACGAGTGGCTGGATCTTCATAGTGTGGTTGCCCGGTGAGCAATGCGCCCGGTGGAGCAAAGGTAGCCCCAACATGCACGAACGCCGAACGAAATTCGGTAGAACTCGTCCGGCGTGCGGCTTCGACAGTAATTGTCGGTCTGAATGTCTCTCAGGCGGTCCCGTGACCGTCCGAGAAGGAGTGACCCCAAGGGGATTTGAACCCCTGTTACCTCCGTGAAAGGGAGGTGTCCTAGACCAGGCTAGACGATGGGGCCAGGCAAGTGACTGGCTCTGTCTTTCAGTAATCCAATCTGCTTGATGGTTCCGGCATACGCATGTGCGCGTATGGAGAGCCATTGTTCATGATTCCGGCGCCAAATTCAAACAGGCGCAGGCAGTGAAAGTGACCCCAAGGGGATTTGAACCCCTGTCCCGTCCGTGAGAAGGACGTGTCCTAGACCGGGCTAGACGATGGGGCCGGTTTCCGAGGGGCAGAGTATACCCCCAATGCGCCTTCAATGCACGTCATTTGCCCACTGGAATTTGAACGATCCCGACTCGCCCGCGCCGCCCACGCGCGCAGCTGGACCCTGCATTGCAGCGGTCCGGGGGGCGTTGGCATCGATCGCTGGGCGGCCGCGACCGCTCTGCCGCCCGGAACAACGGTGATTTTAGCAGGTGTAGCGGGCGGACTCCGACCGTCGGCCACTCCTGGGACAGCGGTTTCGGTAGCAAGCATTGTGGACGAACATGGCGCTCGTTGGCGCCCGTCACACGGCGGCAGCAGCCATCACCGCTCCGTTCGATGCCTCGGGATCGAACGCATGCTCCAGACGCCGTTCGAGAAGCATGCGGCGGCGGAGCGATTCGACGCAGACATTGTGGACATGGAATCAGCGACGTTCGCACGCGTCGCGGAAGCAGCCGGATGGAACTGGGCCGTGGTTCGCGGAATCAGTGACGGCTGCAACGACGCGCTCCCAGCGGGCGTGGAACACTGGACGGCGGACAACGGTCGAACCCGCGTCGGGATGGTTCTTGGGTCTTTGGCGCGCCGCCCCACCCTGTTGCCGCAAGTCATGGCGCTCGCGAGGCGGTCCGGGGCCGCTATGCGGGCGGTTGAAACCCTGCTGCTCGAGCGCGACTGGTCCAAGCGCGTAGCGGCTGAATCGGATTCAATGCGCGGTTCCCCATGAATGACCAGACCACTGAACACGTGAACGAGCCCGTGCTTGCCAATGATGAGCGCCCCATTGTCATCTTTGGAGGCACGTTTGATCCGCCGCATCGACGACACGTGGAGATCGCCCAAGGCGTCGACGCGCTACTGAAGGCGAAGCAATTGTTGGTGATCCCCGCGTGGCAGAATCCGCAGCGAACAACCGGGCCAATTGCGAGCTCAGCGCACCGGCTAGCGATGTGCACGCTGGCTTTCAGTGACCTTGCGGACACGGTGGTACTCCCCATCGAAACGTCGCGCGCGGCACCGAGTTACACGATCGACACCGTACGCGCCGTGCACGCAATGCAGGAAACGGGCGAAATCATGAAGGGCCCGCTCCGACTGGTTGTGGGTAGCGATCAGGCGATCAATTTTCGCTCGTGGAAGGACTGGGCCGACCTCACATCGTTGGCGACGCCAGTTGTGGTGCTGCGTCCCCCGCATACGCGCGCAGATTGGCCCGCGCTCCTCGCCGAGCAGATGGACGAGGCATGGGCCGCGCGCTGGCTGTCCTGGACACTTCCAATTGAGCCAGTGAATTCTTCGAGCACCGAAGTGCGTCGCCGCATCGAGGCGGGCGAATCTACTGAAGATCTGCTTCTGCCAGCAGTTGCTAATTACATCAAGTCATCAGGGCTTTACGGGCAAACTGCCTGACGATCACGCTGGTTCGATGCGAAACTCATGTACTTCGCTGCGCGCAGGACGTGGCGGCAGCGATGCGAGCGAATCTGGTCGCTCATCGAATGCAACGCGGTCGACTGCGTACCACTGTCCGTGGAAGCGCCACTCGTCCTGCAACTCAATGCGCGATTCGAGCATGCGCTGCAGTTCACCCATGCTTGAAGCTGAAGCCCACGCGAGTGCGTAGCCGGCGCGCGGCGAGTCATCATCTGCGCTCTCGACAATCGCCACCGCATGCCACAACGTGCGCCCGAGTCGCCGACCACCCTCGTCAAGATTCTCATCAAGGTCGACATCCAGTTCAAGACCCCACGCTTCGCGAAGCTGGAACAGGATCTCGTCGATATCTGGGCACTCCTCGCTGTCGAGCACAAGTATCTCGCGCACATTCAGTGGCGGTTCTGGGCGCTCGTCTACTTCTGGCGGCCAGGTATGAGTTACTTCTTCAAGGCCATGCCTCGCCATGATCTGCTCGATGTCTTCCTTCATATCCGGCGCAACCTGCACATCGACGCCTTTCCAACTATCGACGAACACTTCCATGTACGGCTCATCAGCTTGGGCGCCAGCACCGATTGATCCATCTTCCAAGATCACTTGGCGATATTCACGCCAGTCTTCAAGGAACTCGTCCAGCTGCATCGGCTCGCGCGCGCTGAATATGTCCATGGTGCGAAACGCGTCCTTGGAACCGACCTCAACGAGCGGGAATATCTCGCTCGGAAGAATCTGAAACAACTCGTCAAGCAGCGCGGACACCTTCTCGAAACTCGTCACCGCGTAGAAGCGATAGACATCCGGTGCGTTGTCATCGCCCTCCACAAACTCAATCGTGTAGCCCTCGCTCGGCGCAGGCAGGTCGATCGGCTCCAAGCCCAACGGCAACTGGAACCGTCCGATGCGGTGGCGTTCGATATCTGTGCGCAGGGTGAATGATCGCATGGGGACCACGGAGTGTAGGTACGGGCGCCACCTGCGCAAAGCAGCAAACTTGTCAGCCCAAGTATGCCGCGCGCACGCGCGGATCACGGAGCAGGTCTTGGCCTGTGCCGGTGAGCACGATATTTCCAGTTTCGAGCACATAAGCGCGGTCGCTCATGCGCAATGCGGCGTTTGCGTTCTGCTCAACAAGGAGAATGGTCATTCCCTGGGCACACAGAACATTTTTTACCGTGTCAAAGATCTTGGCAACCAAGATCGGTGCAATTCCCATCGACGGCTCGTCCATCATGAGCATCTTGGGGCGACTCATGAGCGCTCGTCCGATGGCAAGCATCTGCTGCTCGCCACCCGAGAGCGTGCCGCCCTGCTGGAGCGCGCGATCCTTGAGAATTGGAAATAGATTGAAGGTGCGCTCAAGGTCCGACTCGATGCCGTCCTTGTCGGATCGAATGAACGCGCCCATCTCTAAATTTTCGCGCACCGTGAGACGCGGAAAGATCCGGCGCCCTTCTGGAACCTGCACCAGACCGCGACGCACCACCTGCTCCGGCGGCAGCGCGGCGATGCTTGCTCCATCGAACTCAATTGTTCCAGAGGAGCGATTGATTCGCGAGACGCACATCAGCGCGGTTGACTTGCCCGCGCCGTTGGCACCGATCATCGAAACGATTTCGCCGGGGAACACTTCAATATCAATTCCGTGCAAGACCTGCGCTTGGCCATACGAACACTTCAAACCGTGAACGCGCAAGAGCGGCGTACGTGGTCCAATCGCTTGGGCGGTGGTTGAACTCGCGATAGTCAATTCACCACCTCCGTTCCAAGGTAGGCAGCAATGCAAACCGGGTTCGTTCGAATCTCCTCAGGAGTGCCCTCGGCGATCTTCTTGCCGTGCTGAAGCACCACGATGCGATCAGAAATTCCCATGACCACCTTCATGTCATGTTCGATGAGAACAACCGTGATGCCGCGATCGCGAATGCGACGAATCAATCGCATCAGATCTGCGCTCTCGGCGGGGTTCATTCCGGCCGCGGGTTCATCAAGCAAGATGAGCTTTGGTTCGGTTGCAAGCGCACGCGCAATCTCGAGTCGGCGCTGATGTCCGTACGGAAGGCTGCGCGCAAGACTTCCTGCGGCGTCGGCGAGTTCGACGAACTTCAAGAATTCGAAAGCGCGGGTGTGCATCGTCGCTTGTTCTCGCCAGAAACGCGGCGGACGTAGCAGGCACGCCCAATACCCACAGCGACAATGCTGATCCATACCAACCAGCACATTCTCCACGAGGTTCATCTCAGCAAAGAGACGAATATTCTGAAAGGTACGCGCAATGCCCGCGCGGGCAACCAGGTCTGGCGTGCGACGCTGCGCGCGCCAGATCGCCCCGTAACCAAGGCGACCAAGTACGAATCCAATGAGTCCGATGCCCCATGTTGTCCAGAATCCCGAGGCACGCATGGTGGTAACGAGTGTTGCCATGGCCTCGCGCCACGGAAACGGTTGTGCGTAGACATACTTCTCAACAATCGCGCCCTGCCAGAGAGCAGTCGCGTTGATTGCGAACACCGCTACAAGCGCGGTGGCAATTCCAACGGCATACGCACGTACCGAAGTGCGGCGACTCCACTCCCGACGAATCTCCTTGCCTTCAAAGAGAATCTCGCCTTCGGTTGCCTCATAGATTCCAGTGATTGCGTTGAAGAGCGTGGTCTTGCCAGCGCCGTTGGGACCGATGACTGCAAAGATTTCGCCATCCTGCACTGACATGCTGACGTGCTCGTTGGCAACCAAGCCGCCGAAACGCATCGTCACATTGCGCACTTCAAGGATTGCAGTCATGGACGCAGCTCCTTGTTTGCAACAGCGGTCGCACCGGAAGCCCCGTCATCGCCATCGGGAGCATCTTCCTTCGTGCCGCGCGCTGGCAACATGCCCTCGGGGCGGAAGATCATCATCAACACGAGCGCGAGGCCGAAGACGAGGAACTTCCAATTTGTTGGGCTCATCAGAACATTCTGTGCCCATGTCTTTATGAAGAGGAGTGCCCACTGCACGCCATGCGCGTCTGCGAGAGCGGAGGCAGGAGCAGCGTCAGAACCACCAATCAATTCCGTGAGTTTCACGAGAACAATGGAATTCATCCCGACCATTACGAGGGCGCCCAGAAGTACCCCACGCACGCTGCCGAGACCACCAACAATCACAATGCACAGCGCAAGAATTGAAATCTGAAAGTCATAATTCCCTGGTTCGCCAGAGCTCGAGAGCCGACTCGCAGTGAGTGCACCCGCGAGTGCCGCAAGCGACGCGCAGGTGGCGAAGGCGAGCATCTTTGCGTGATCAGGTCGAATGCCCATGGCTCGACTCGCTAACTCATCCTCGCGGATTGAAATCCAGCCTCGGCCAATGCGGCTGCGCTCGAGGCGGCGCGCTCCAGCGACGACCACCAAGACAATCCCCATGAAGAGCCAGTACTGACCATTGCCGCTGAGTTCAGTGCCGAAGAGTGTTGGCGGCGGCAGCGGATTGATGCCCTGCGTTCCCTTGGTGATGGAATCCATGTTCACCAAGACGTCCTTGACGATCTCGCCGAAGCCAAGAGTGACGATCGCCAAGTAGTCACCGCGGACGCGCAATGTCGGTGCGCCGAGTGCAAATCCAGCGAGCGCGCCGGCGGCCATCGTCAGTCCCAATGCGCTCCAGAATCCAAGTTGGAACGGGTAAATTTCACACGTTGAAATGGCAAACACGTAGGCGCCAATGGCAGCAAACGCAGCCACTCCTAAGTTCAATAGCCCAGTGAATCCGGTGAGGATGTTCAGCCCGAGCCCAAGAATGGCGTAGACAAACACATCGGTCATTGGGTCACTGATGTGCCAGCCGAGCGGCACATACTTCTCAACCACCGGAATGATGGCTACAACCGCGATCAGCATCAGATTGATGGTGATTCGCTTTGAAGAAATAGCCATGGTCACACCTTCTCCCGGAGCTTGGCTCCAAGGAGACCCGAGGGTCGGAACACCAAAATCAAGATGAGGATTCCAAAGACCACCGTGTTGGTCCAGCGCGCTTCAAGGTAGCCATCACTCATCGAGCGAATCACGCCGATCAAGATTCCACCAAGCACAGCACCGGGAAGGTTTCCGATGCCACCAAGCACTGCTGCGATGAACGCATCCATGCCCATTCGGTAGCCCATCTGAAAGCTCACCGTTTGGTTGTAGAGGCTGTAGACGACCGTGGCGAACCCGCCGAGCGAGCCACCGATGAAGAACGTGGCACCAATCACGCGCTCAACATCAATGCCCATGAGTGAAGCTCCGGTCGGATTCTGCGCAACAGCCCGCATCGCCTTGCCGAGCTTCGTGAATCGAACCAGATAGGTAAGAGCCACCATCAGTGGCAGTGTCACGCAGAGCACCAAGAGGTCGGTGCGCGAATAGATCACATCACCAATCTGCGCGGCAGGAGCTGCAGAAACCAAAGCAGGAAATGCCTTCGGAGCAGCGGAACTTGTACCGTTGGCGAACACATCCATCGGCAAGCCGCCCCAGAAGAGCCCGAGATTCACCAAGATAAAGCTCGCGCCGATCGCACTCACCAGCAGACTCAATTTACTTGCCTTGCGAAGCGGCCGGTAGGCGAGACGATTGATCGACCAATTGAGCGAACCGCAGAAAGCAGCGGTCCCAACAAGCACCATGACGAGGCCCATCAGCCCGCCCGCGCCGACCCAGTGATCAACGCCGAGCGCGCCAACTACCGTGAGCGCGAAGTACGCGCCGAGCATGCACAGATCGCCGTGCGCAAAGTTGATCAACTCGATGATGCCGTACACCATCGTGTAACCGATGGCGATCAGCGCGATGATCATGCCGTTGGATAGCCCCGTGACTAATTGCTGAGTAAACACCTCTTGCGAGGAAAGCAATCCATCACGCGCAAAGGCACCAACAGCGTCGGCTTGTGAAAGCGCAGACGCTGCTAGAAATTCTGCTGCAGCAACCGTTCGCTGCATCACTTGGCCTTTGCCGCCCCACCCGCAGTGCGGACGAATTTGAATGCGCCATCTTCAATGGTGTTGATGGACATGGTCCGGATCGATGTGTCGCCATTCTCATCAAAGCTCCACGTGCCAAGCGCACCGTTGAAGTTCTTGGTTGCGGCCACTGCAGCGATGATCGCTGCGCGATCTTTCGTTTCGGCGCGATCGATGGCATCGAGCAAGACGCATCCGGCTTCGTAGCCATACACGGCATACGCCTCTGGAATCTCGCCATACTTCTTCTGGTAGTTCTTGACGAACTGAGCGCCGATACCTGTCAGCATTTCTGACGGCACGCCGCCAAAGGTGATGTACACGCCGCCTTGATCCTTGGTGACACTGTCCTTGCCGGCAGCCTCAATAAATGCCTTTTCAAAGGTGCCATCGGGCGAGACGAACGGAACCTTGCACCCACCAGCGCGCAAGTCCTTGAGCACCTGCGCAGCATTGGTCTGGGTGGTTCCGCCAAAGAACACTGCATCCGGCGCAGCCGCGCGAATCTTGGTTACCAGCGATCGATAGTTGGAGGCCTTCGCGTCGATGCCCTCGAAACCGACCACCTGAACGCCGGTCGATTCCGCAGTCTTCTTAAAGACATCCGCGATGCCCTTGCCGTACAGCTCGCGGTCGTGCAGGATGAATACCTTCTTGGCCTTGAGGTCCTCGCGGCAGAACTCACACGCGACCGCACCTTGAATGTCGTCCGCTGGCACAACGCGGAAGTAACTGACCTTGCCGGACGGGCGGTAGACCGCAGGCTCATTGGGCTCGCCAAGACCTGGCTTGGTGAGACCAGCGGCGGTGTTGCCAGGACTGACCATCACAACGCCGGCCTTATTAAGGAGCGGCATCGAGATCTTGGCGGCGCCTGAGTTGTAGGTACCGATGTAACCCACGACTGCCGGATCAGCGATTGCTCGCTTGGCGTTGGCGGACTCGATCTGCCCGTCCCAATTGCCCTTCTGCGGACTCGCATCATCCATGGCTTCGAACTCGATCTTGAATCCATCAACCACGGCGCCCCGCTCTTCAATGGCCATCTTGATGCCGTTGACGATGCTGGTGGTCTGCGCGTTTGCGCTGCCAGTCTGGGGAAGACTGCTCACAATCTTGAGTGTCTTGCTCGGTGTGTCCTGAGCATGATTCAAGGGGGCTGCGGCCAGAAGAAATGCTGCGCCTGTAAGCGCGGCAACGATGGATGCGGTCCGTCGGATCATGACGCGGAATCATAGCGAGGTCGCGTGCATGGTTTCGATGCGCGCGTTGCGCAGTTCCGTAGATCAAGGAAGGAGGTATCCTCTCTGCCTTCCGTCACGTGACGTCGTGCCACTTCACCCCATTGAGACCACCACCATGAAGAAGACCGCCCTCTGCCTCCCCGCCATCCTCCTCGCCAGCTTTGCGCTCAGCGCACTCCCGATGGGATGCGACTCCGATTCCAAGCTCCCACCAGCGGAGCAGGCCCAGATCCTCAAAGATGACGCACAAGGGACCATTGAGCGCTGCAAGGCGAAGTTCCCAGCGACTGTCAAGGAATTCAGCAGTGCTTACGGCTACGCCGTCTATCCAGAAATCGGCAAGGGCGGCCTCGTAGTCGGCGGATTCCGTGGCACTGGCCTCGTCTACGAGGGCGGCAAGCTCGTCGCGAAGAGCGTCGTCGGTGGCGGAACCATCGGCGCGCAGATCGGTGGCCAGGCTTACGCGCAGGTCATCTTCTTCAAGGACAAGATGTCATTCGACCGCTTCAAGCGCGGCGAGACGGCATTCCAAGCAGGCGCATCGGCTGTTGCAGCCAACGCTGGTGCAAGCACCGCCATCGACTACAAGAACGGCGTAGCAGTCGTTGCCTTCGGTGCCGAAGGCCTGATGGTCGAAGGCGTGATCGGCGGACAGACCTTCAGCTTCGACCCAATCAAGTGACGTGATGCATGTCCGGCGCGCTTAAGCGCGGCCAGATGCACGATCAATGAAACCAAGCACGACCTCGGCCGCCTCGCGGCCGGGGTCGTGTCCTTCAAAGGACCGTGTCACAGCGTCAAGATCACGGGCAACGCGTGCGCGCCGCGCAGCATCGTCAAGCAGCGGCTCGAGCGCGCGCAACAACGGACCAGCACCGCCAGCATGCGGAATGAACTCCGGCACAATTTCACGCCGCGCGATGATGTTTGGCAGCAGCCGGTGCGGCGTCAATAGCACCACTGCACTTCCTGCTGCTTTCACGAATCCTGTTCGATAAAGCGCCACCATCGGCTTGCTCTGGTGCGCAAGATCGAGGCTCACTGTGCCGCTGACATTGAGGGCACAGTCGCACCATGCGATCGCTGCATCCGGATCATTGCTTGCTACATGCAAGTTGCTTGGCCATGCACCACCGCGCGCGGCGGCCCGCACAAGTGGAAGGAGCCCATCATTGGCTGCCATCACTAGACCAACAAGATCAGGTCGTGTGCGCGCTACGGCGCGGAATACTTCCAGCATGAGCGGCATATTGGCGCGGACTTCGCTGCTGCGGCTTCCTGGCAAGAGTAGTAATTTCGGTGCGCCCGTAGGAAATGTCTTTGCACGCAACAGCGCATCCGGACTGACTGGCTCACCGAGCACCGGATGCCCAATGAAATGCGCTCGCACTCCACGCGAGCGGAACCACTGTTCCTCAAACGGAAGCAAGCAAAGAATTGCATCGCTCGTGCGCCGCCACTTACGAATTCGCCACGGCGCCCATGCCCAGAGTTGCGGCGCTACCAAATTCACCACGCGTGATCCGCCAGCAGCACCGCGACCGTGATGCTTCATCCACGAAGCAATATGCCAATTCGCAGCCGGGCTATCAACGGGCACATGAACATCCACTGGATTGGCAGCGGCCCACGTGCGAATGTCCGCAACGATGCGCCGCACCTCGGCAATCTTCTTCAACCCCACGAGCGTCATCGCACCATCACGCGCAGTTTCGCCCGCCATCTCACAGCCAGCAGCACGCATCTTGGGGCCGCCCCACCCGACCACACGAACATCCGGGGCCAGCGCGCGCAATGCTCGCACCAAAGGCGCGGCATGGGCATCCCCTGAGGGCTCGAACGCAGTAACTAGAACGGTTGGCACGTGCACAGCATAGGAAATGCACTCAGGGTTGATGCGGGCGGGACGGGTCGATGCCCACCAGTACATCCTGGACAAAGGAGCACGACATTTCTGGTTGCATTGCGGGATCACGATGTCGTACTGGGTTGCGTTGTGGCAACACGGTTTCGTACTGGCCCGCATTCGCCTTACGAGGACGGCCGCTGAGCGCGGCCCTGTCCTCTCCGGCGAGCGCGGCCAGGTGG
>CANJHD010000064.1 GCA_947474065.1 Planctomycetaceae bacterium | reverse complement strand
TTTTTATCCAAGTGCGGGCACGCGTGTCCAAGCGCTGGATCAGGGGCATTCTGCATGGCAACTCCATCCATCCTAGATCGACCAAAGTTGCCGCCGAGCATCATTTCTCTCACTTTGCAGCAGGGCAGCTACTTCGGGCGCGGCATTCGTCACGATTGTGCAACTTCGATCACTGGTACCGGACGCTGCGCGGGAAGAAATGCAGCCCCGCCGCCTTGCGAGCGCTCTCAAGCGTCTCCTCGGCAACCACATTGGCGCGCGCACATCCCTTCTTCAGAATGTCGAGGAGCACCGCGTCATCGTCGCCGATGCGCTCGCGCCGCACCCGCATTGGTGCCAGCAGCCGATTGATTGCCTCAGCTACTTCCACCTTCACGTGACCATCGCCAAGATTATCGCCCGCCGCATAGCGTCGCTTCAATTCAGCCACGCGGTCAGGATCTTCGATGAATGTGTCCACATATTGAAACAGCGCGTTCTCAATGTCACCTGGTTCCGTGGGGCTTTGCCGACCAGTGAAGATCTTCTTCACTTTGTTCTCCACTTCCTTCGGTGAATCGCTGATGTAGATCGCGTTACCCAAACTCTTTGACATCTTGTTCTTGCCATCGATGCCAAGGAGTCGCCCAACTTTGCCAACCTCCGCGCGCGGAACAGGCCAAATTCCACCGAGTTTCACGTGATCGGCATCATCCGCATCGGTGGGCACGCCGCAGTACATCTGATTGAAGCGCCGACCAACTTCACGGGTGAGTTCAAGGTGCGGCACCTGATCTTCGCCCACAGGAACCCCCACTGGTCGGAACGCCAAGATGTCCGCGCATTGCCCCACTGCATACAGCGGGAACCCAAATGAGTATGTCTCGCCAAGACCCTTCATCTCAATTTCGGTCTTCAATGTTGGGTTCCGCATCACGCGATTAAACGGCAACAGCATGGCAAACAGGAACGTCAGTTCATGGATCGCAGGAATCTCGCTCTGCAAGAAAATCGTCGAGCGCTCCGGATCAATACCCATCGCGAGGTAGTCCTTGACAATGGCGATCGTGTCGCGGCGAATCTCCTCTGGCTTATCAGCGCGGGTCGTAAACGCGTGGTAATTCGCAAGAATGAAATAGCAATCGTGTGTCTCCTGCAATTCCACCCGCCGTTTTACGCTTCCGACCCAATGCCCAAGGTGAAGCTGCCCAGTGGGAGTGTCGCCAGTAAGAATGCGCGGTCGTTCTGCGGTCATGGAAGCGGAAGGATACGCCCCGGGATGGCTAGTATTCCCCATAGATGACTGGCGACTCCCACGAAGACGAAATTCAGCTCGAGCCTCTTGAGCATGAGGTTGACCGACCGCAGCTGCCCGGCAGGGTGTTGGTCCGGCATGATCCCGAGGATCTGTACGACGCGCTCGCGTCCGATCTCATGCTGCACTCAGCAAACTGCGTTCGGCAGTTCGGCGACTTCCACCTCGCGCTATCCGGGGGTCGAACGCCGTTTCCTCTCTACGAACGCTTGATGTACGACCCGCGCTTTCGCATCATGCCATGGCGCCGAACGCACCTCTGGATAGTGGACGAGCGTTGCGTTCCATTCGAAAGCGAACTGTCGAACTTCAGCCGCATTAAAGAAGTGATCGTCGATCACTCCGATATCCCGCCCGAGCAAGTGCACCCCATGCTTGCCAACACGCCCGAGTCCGCCGAGCGCTACGAGCGCGAACTACGCGACACTCTCGGCTGGCGCCCCAAGGGACACGACCGCCTCGATTTCGTGTTGCTTGGCATGGGTCTTGATGGACATACCGCCAGCATTTTCCCAGGCTCGCCCGCCCTACACGCCACCGATCGTCTTGTGCTTGATGTGCCAGCGCCGACCACATCGTCACCGGCAGTCCCGCGCTGCACACTGACCATGCCGATGTTGAACGCGGCTCGCTTCGTGGCGCCTCTCATCATGGGCGCAGATAAGTGCGACGTGCTTCGCCGCGTTGCAGCGGGCGCATCGTCAGACGAGTTGCCAATCGCAGGCCTCCGCCCAGTCGCGGGTGAATTGCGCTGGTACCTCGATGCCGCGGCATGCGGGAAAGCCTGACTGAGTCAGCGGCGCTAGCCCTCGTATTTTCGGTCATTACATCAATTCTCGTTGTTGCATTGGATCGCCCGCATCGACGGTCCGATGTGCGTATGTTGCCCATCCAAAGATGGCGGAAATATCACTGCTACTGAGAGATTCCCAGATGCACCCAACGATCCACGAACCACGCCGCTTCTTCGCATCCTCGACATGCCCGCTTTCACAGTGTGGCGGTTGGTCGATTGCCGCGGCGGTCATGCTCATGTTGTTTTCGACGACTTTTTCGGCGCACGGTCAAACAACAGTTACTGGTGGATCTACCACCACGCTCGCAAATCCGGCGGCGATCGGCACGAACCTTGACTTCGTCGCGGGCACTGGCGATCCGGCCGTGCTGGAGCTCCTATTGGGTGGCACCTACACCGGCGAATGGAGCATCACCGACGTCTCCGCAACCTTCAGCCTGAACGGCGGATCACTATTGATCGAGCCAACCGTGGGCGCCGGCACTGCGTCGGGCAGCGCAAACCTCAGCGCGCAGAACGGCACCCTGCAACTCGGCGCCAACTCGTTCCTGACGGGCTTCGGAACGGGTGGCACGGGCGGAACGCTCTCGGCTACCAATGGCGGCCATCTAGTAATCGACGACAAGCAGTGGATCACCTCGGTGATCTTGCTGCAACTCGGTGGATCTTGGACATCGGGCAGCGCCGCAACACTCACCTACAGCGGTGCGGATTCAGTGAGTTCTGCTGCTGATTTCGCGCTTTCCTTCGGCGGCGCATCGGCGATCGCTTTGTCGGGTGCGGGCTCACTGACGTTGACTGGCGATATTCAGGGCACTGGCGACCTCGTGGTCACCTCAGGCGGCGGCACCGGCACGGCGAATCTGTCGTTCGGTTCCGGGTTCTTCGTCGGTAAGACCATCATCGATGGCACCAGTGCCAGCATTAACACGCAGAATTCGATCGGTGTGCAGGGACTGACGCTCAATAACGGCGCCGTCACCGTGGGCACTGCGCTCACGCTCGCTACTGGTCAAGCGTTTTCTGTGAACGGCGCATCAAGCCTCACCGGCAGCGGTCCCGGTCGCACGGCGTTCACTGTGAATTCACTGATGTCCGGCACCATCACGGACAGCCTAGCCCTCAACGGCATTGACTTGAATGTCGGCGGCACAACATCAAGTTTCACCGGCGCGCTCACGCTCGCTGGTGCCGTCGGTAGCGAATCCACAGTCACCACTACGAATGCAGCATGGCTCGGCGGCGTGAGTTCGTTGACCATGGGAAACAACACGTCGCTCACGTACGCCGGCACCGATGCCGCAACGTACGCCGGCGCATTGGTGGTCGGCGGCGCAGCCGGCGAACAGGCCACGGTTGCCACATCGGGCGTAGGCACTGGTGACCTCACGCTCACCGGTGCACTCAGCGGCGACGGCAATCTCTTGGTGACTTCAGTTAGTGGTTCAACTGCCAAAACCACGCTTGCATTTACATCCGGCGCTCTGACTGGCCAGACGATTCTTGACAACGCAATCGTTGGCATCGACACGCAAGCATCGATCGGTGCTGCAGGACTTTCGTTCAACAACGCCACCGTCACTACTGGCACCGCGCTGACGCTGAGCGTTGGTCAAGCGTTTGCCGTGAACGGGACATCAAGCCTCACGGGCAGCGCGCTGGGTCTGACCGCATTCACCGCGAACGAGGCGATGTCCGGCACCGGCAGCCTCACGTTGAGCGGCATCAACCTGAATGTCGGCGGCACAACGTCGACGTTCACCGGCGCGCTTACGCTCGCTGGCGCCACTGGCAGCGAATCCACCGTCACTACTTCGAACGCCGCATGGCTCGGCGGCGTGAACTCGTTGACTATGGGTAGCAACACATCGCTCACCTATGTCGGCGCGGACACCGCGACGTACGCCGGCGCATTGGTGGTCGGCGGAGCCGCCGGCGAACAGGTCACGATCGCTACATCGGGCGCCGGCACTGGTGACCTCACGCTCACTGGCGCACTCAGCGGCGCTGGCAATCTCTTGGTGACGTCAACTGGCGGCTCAACCGCAAAGACCCGGCTAGCGTTCACATCGGGCGCGCTCACTGGTAAGACAATCATTGACGGCGCGATCGCTGGGATCGACACGCAAGCATCTATCGGCGATGCAGGACTTTCATTCAACAACGCCACCGTCACCGCAGGCACCGCACTGACGCTGGGTGCTGGTCAAGCATTTGCAGTGAACGGCACGTCAAGTCTCACTGGTGTCAGTCCGGGCCTGACCGCGTTCACTGTGAACGATGCGATGTCTGGCACTGGAACATTTACACTTCAAGGCATTGAACTCAATGTCGGCGCGACAACATCGACGTTCACTGGCGGCGTTTCGCTCGGGACTGGCTCTTCTGTCAGCACTTCCAGCGCAGCGTGGCTTGGCGGCGTGAGTTCGCTATCACTGAACATCGACGGCACAGCAACAGCATTCACGTACACCGGCACCACCTCTGCCTCCTATGCGGGCGCACTGGTTTCCGGGGGCACCGCCGCATCAACAATCGCCACCTCCGGCGTGGGCGCGGGATCACTGGCCTTCACTGGTGCGCTCAGCGGAAGCGGCGACCTTGTATTCGCGGCACTTTCGGGCTCAACGGCAACCACGACGCTTGCATTTACGTCGAGCACATTCACTGGCACCACTGTGATTGACGGCACCGCGGCTGCGATCAATACCCAGAACTCCGTGGGAGGCGCTGGCCTGAAGATCATCGGTTCACAAGTTGATGTTGGTGACAACCTTTCACTCAGCGCAACGCAGTCGTTGACCATTGGCGGCATCACAACGCTCACTGGCACATTCAATCCCTTGGGACTTACCGAACTTTCGCTCGACGGCGGTCTGAATGTCAACGGCGGCTCAGCTAATCTCAAGCTCTCTAAACTGCAGACAACCGTCAGTGCTGGCGCAGCATCAAATTTCGCCGGCGATGTCACGCTCACCTCCGGCTCTGTATTCGCCCTCACGAATGGCGCTGATCTCAGCGGAGCCTCGGTCTTCTCCGACGCGCTGAACACGGGCGGCGCAGTCACCGTTGGTGGTGACGGCACGCTGGCCAACATCGGCAGCATCGGCAATGCGTTCAAAGGCCTCCTGACGCCTGGCAACCGCGACGGTTCCGGTTCCTCAAAGCTGACTGTCGCAGGCGACGTCATGCTCGATTCCACCTCAACTACCCGGTGGTATCTGCTTGATTCCACTGGTAAGGCCGACCAGCTCAATGCCGCTGGCACCTTCGGTCTGAACAACTCAGCAGCGAAGATCTTCTACGACCAAGCGTTCTATTCGGGCGCATTTATTCCAGCATCCGGCACCACCGTCAATTACCTGATGGCTACCGCGGGCAATTTGAGCGGCACCTTTAGCACAGTTGATGTGGTGACAGTCGATCCGCTCACTCATCTCGCTACTGCGCACGCGGTCAATGCAACTGGATCCACCTACTTTATGGGTGGCGCATTCGAGGTCAGCTACGCGGGCAACGAGTTCTCACTTGCGATCACTGGTCAGGGCAGTTCTTATCCGCTTCCTGCGGGGACCACCAGTACCAATGTCGTCGTCGACGTGCAGACGGGCAGCGGCACCATGAAGCGCAATGCCAATGTTGGCACGGTGAACAACAGTCAGATCAACGCATCGGCTGCGGCGATCACGGCGATCGCCACAGGACCTTCCGATCCCGACGAGCAGTACGTTGCCACACAGATGCTGCTTCTCACGCCTGGTCCGTTCGCCAGTGCGGAGGTTGCGCTCTCCAATGTTTCGAATCCGTACGCGCTGCCGAACGTCACCATGAGCCAGTTCTTTCAGGCTGGCGATGTTGCCATGAAGCGCCTGATGCAGCTCCGCGAGGGTGCTACGCCGTCAACCGTCACTCCGCTTCTCAGTTCAAAGGGTGGGGTGACTGATCAGGATTCTCTGAAAGGTGACGCTGGATCAGCGGTCGTGACAGGAAATTCGTTTACGAGTTTCGGTGCACCGTTGAACGGTCCAACTCCTGACGAAGGAGCTCGTTGGTGGTCACGCGGCTACGGATTCACTGACACCGTGAGCGACGACAGTTGGGCAAAGACCAGTTACAGTTCTGCTACCGGCGGCTTGATGTTCGGTGCCGACATGGTCTTGGGCAAGGGTTTGATCGTTGGTGCATTCATCGGTTACATGCCTGGAAGCATCGACATCAATGGTGGCCTCGTGGACGAGACCGACACCGTGAACGGCATGAATGTCGGCGTCTACGGCAGTTGGGTACCAGACTCAGGACTGTGGTACGTGGAGGCGGCCGCGCAGGGCGGCTACGCGGGCGTCGATCGTTCGCGCCAGCTCTACATCCCCGGCGTGGTGCGCACTGCCAACTCAGACAACTCGCTTTGGGCAGCATCAATCAACTCCGAAATCGGCATGAACGTGCGCATCGGTGGCGACACATTCTTCCAGCCGTATGCAACGTTGGCCGCGGGCTACGTTGGGCAGGGCGCATACAACGAAAATGGTGCTGGTAGTGCGAACCTTGACGTCTCAAGCCAAGACGCCATCATGCTGCAACCAAAGGTTGGCGCTCGCATGATGCACACTCTGCGCATCGATCATGATGTACTTACACCGTACTTCGGCAGCGCATTCATCGCGAATGTTCCAATTGGCGATTGGGATGTCACGGCCACGAACGCATACAGCGCAACCCCTGGCTACTCCGTCTACGGCAGTCCTGACACGCGTTACGGCGTAAGTTTCGAGGCTGGTGTTGAGTTCGCGTCCTACAAGGGTGTCACTGCATATTGCTCGTTCAACGGTCTACAGTTCGAGAACGAGCAGCAATACGGCGGCCAAATCGGCGTGATCGTCCCCTTCTAAATTAAGCACCGTCCACTCTCTGTCTTGCAATTCTGAGTACCCGATTGTCATTTTTCTGAGCGTGAGTCTCAGATCAAAATTACGACATTTTTCCGCAAATTCGGGCGCCATCCCGTATTCATCGTCGTAGGGTTCATTGGCGTCTGAAATGCAATGCAGAATTTGAAACTCCTAACAAGGGAGATCGTTATGACATTCAAATACGGTTCTCTGGCATGCGTTCTGCTCACGGCCTCCACCACCTATGCGGCGACCACCTTCTCGTTTACCAACCAGTGGTCAGGTGGTGGGCAAGGGCTCTTCCATATCACCAACGACACCAACCAGCCCATCCAGGGTTGGACCTTGCAGTTTGACTGGAACGCGGAAATCACCAGTTCGTGGAACGGAACCGTCCAGTCGCATGTGGGCAACCACTACAAGATCATCAATGCCGATTACAACGCCACCATCGCGCCTGGCGCGTTCGTTGATGTCGGTTGTGTCGCCAACTTCGCGATTGCAGGCGTGTTGCCGACGGCGATCACCATCACGCCCGTGGTCCAGTGCCCTGCCGACGTGAACATGGATTCCAAGGTGGATGCCGCTGATCTTGCGGCCATCCTGGGCAATTGGGGGAGCACTTCCCCGCCGTATGACCTGAACTCCGACGGCATCACCGACAGCGCCGACCTCGCAGTTGTTCTCGGTGCATGGGGTGACTGCGCGACCGGTGGCGGCGATAACGGCGCCGTGGCTCCGGTCATCACGAGTCCGGCGAGCGCTTATGGAACCGTTGGCTCCACGTTCACCTACCAAATCACTGCGAGCGGCCTACCAACCTCCTTCGGTGCCACCGGATTGCCCGCCGGGCTCTCCGTGAACCCAACCAGCGGATTGATTTCCGGAACTCCGACACTTGCGGCAGCGACGAGCGTCGCGTTGGCGGCAAGCAATGCAGTCGGCATCGCCACCCAATCGCTGGTAGTCACGATCTCGCCAGCGAGTGCGCCCGGAGATTTCAACTACGCCGAAGTGCTGCAGAAGTCGCTGTACTTCTATGACGCGCAGCGTTCTGGAAATGTGGCCGATGGCTTCCGTGTTCCATGGCGCGGCGACTCCGCACTGACCGACGGAAGTGACGTCGGCATTGATCTGACCGGCGGCTACTACGACGCCGGCGATCACGTGAAATTCGGTCTGCCGATGGCAAGCTCCCTCTCGTTGCTCGCGTGGGGAGGAATCGAATACGGCGCGGCGTACGAAAAAACAAGCCAAAAGCTTGCATTGCTCGCGGCGGTTCGCTGGGGCACGGACTTCATCATCAAGGCGCATCCTTCGGCAAACGTGCTGTACGGACAAGTCGGAAATGGTTCGCTCGACCACAGCTATTGGGGACCGTCCGAGACCATGAACATGGCGCGACCTTCGTACGCCATCACCGCGGCCAAGCCCGGCTCCGATCTGGCCGGTGAATCCGCGGCGGCCATGGCAGCGGCAAGCATGCTGTTCCGAAGCAGTGACTCCGCATACGCGGACACCTTGCTGGCACACGCCCGCACGTTGTTTGATTTTGCTGACACCTACCGCGGCAAGTACTCCGACTCCATCACCGACGCCGCGACCTATTACAACTCGTGGTCTGGCTATTACGACGAGCTCGCGTGGAGCGCAGCGTGGTTGTACCGCGCCACCGGTGAGGCTGCGTATCTCGCCAAGGCGGAAGCCATCTACAGCCAGAACATTGCTGGCCTGCCATTGAAGTGGACGCACAACTGGGACGACAAGACCTACGGCGTCACCGTGTTGCTCGCGCAACTCACTGACAAGGTCGTCTACAAGACCGCGGCGCAGAAGTGGCTGGATTTCTGGACCGTTGGCGACAACGGCAGCAGGATCGCATACACCGCCGGCGGATTGGCGTGGCTCGATCAGTGGGGCTCGTTGCGCTACTCCGCCAACACGTCCTTCCTGGCGCTGATCTATGCCGACCGGGTCGGCGATGTCGGCACGCGCTACCGCGACTTTGCGCGTAACCAGATTGATTACATGCTTGGCAAGAACCCCAACGCGCGCAGCTACGTGGTCGGATTCGGCGTGAATCCGCCAGTGAATCCTCACCATCGCGGCGCACATGGGTCTTGGAATGGCAGCATGACCACGCCCGCTGCGTCGCGACACATCTTGTACGGCGCGTTGGTTGGTGGTCCAAGTACCACGTCGGATGGGTCGTATTCCGACGATCGCAGCAACTACATCTGCAACGAGGTCGCGCTTGACTACAACGCGGGCTTCACGGGTGCAGTGGCTCGACTTGCACAGGATTCGACGGGCGTTCCAGTGGCGAACTTCCCGCCGGCGTCGGAGCAGGGATCCATCGACGATGAGTTCTTCGTCGAGGCGTCGATCAATCAGCAGGGCAGCGGCTTCACCGAAATCCGCGCGCTTCTGAACAATCGCTCCGCCTTCCCGGCTGTTGGTTCCAGCACCCTCACCATGCGTTACTTCGTGGATCTTTCCGAACTGTTCGCAGCTGGCTACGACCAGACATCGGTGGTCGTCAGCGGCAACTACATCCAGAACGGAACCGTGGCCCCGGCGTTGAAGGTGTACGACGCGGCGCGCAAGTTGTATTACGTCGACGTGAGCTTCGTGGGCACGTACATCGCGCCAGGAACAGGAAGCTTATACTGGCGCGAGGCGCAATTCCGCATGTCCTTGAAGACCGGTGTCCCGGCCACTGCGTGGAACGCGGCCAACGATCCCTCCTTCACTGGCCTAGGAGCTGGCAATGCAAGCATGATCAAGACCAGCAAGATCGCCGTGTATGACAACGGCTTCCGATTGACTGGAGTGCTTCCGTAAGCGCGTCTTCGCTGCGACAACTGGCGCGCTGAACAGGTTCACCACGCAATGTGAGTCCTCTCTCGGTCCCTTGGGCCTGGAGGGGACTCTCGTTACGGGGGTAGTCCGAAGAGAGTGACTCCATGCACGGTCCGTCAACGCACCGCTCGGCAACCGGGGCGTCCCCAGCACTGGTGTGTCGTCACCTATCTGTCGAGGTACGCCTCGAGGATCGCGCATGCCGCCAACGCGTCGCGCAGTTCCTTTTTCTCGCGGTGGGTCCGCCCGCTCTGCGACATGCGCTGATCGGCTTCAAAGCTCGAAAGCCGCTCATCATGAAAGTGCACCGGTAGGCGCACGCGCGCAGCAATCGCGGCGCCAAACTCACGCGCATCGGTGACGGCGGCGCCTTCCGTTCCGTCCATATTGATTGGCAAGCCGATTACCAGCGCATCGGGTCCATGCCGATCAATGGCCTTGGCCAGCGCATCCATCAGGGCTGGCCCGCGTGACACCATCAGCACCTCTACTGGTTGCACGATGCGCAGCACATCATCACCCGCCGCCAGGCCGGTTCGCTTTGCACCAAGATCAATCGCAAGGTATCTCATAAATTTAGCGCAACGCTTCCGGTACGAGACCAGCAATGTCCTTCACCTTCTCTGCGAGATCAGCGCGCACCACCAGTGTTGCATCCTTTGTGCGCACCACAATCACATCGGTGAGCCCGATTGTTGTGATCACATGCGAAGGATCATCACTCAACGCAATCACGCCTTTGCTGCCCACGTGCAGCGCCTGTGCATTGGTTCGATTGCCATCGCCATCCACCGCGAGCGTCTCGCCGTAACTTGGCCAACTGCCAACATCGCGCCACTCGACGCTCATCGGCACCACGCACACAGAGAGTGCCGGATCTTTCGAAGCTGGCTCCATAAGCGCGTAATCCACGCTGATTTTCGGCAGTTCGGGATAGATGCGTTCCACGGTTGCACGTGCCGCCGCGGTTCCCCACGCCGCGCGAATCTCACGCATGCCAGCCGCAGTTTCCGGCTTGAAGCGTTGCAATGCTTCAAGCACCGTCCGCGCACTGAACACGAACATCCCGCTATTCCATCCAAAGCCACCGCTCTTCAAATATTCTTCAGCACGCGCGCGGTCGGGCTTCTCAACAAATCGTTTCGCTCCAAACGCGCCGGGGAATCCTGCAATCGCATCGCCGCGCTCGACATATCCGAACCCAGTCGCTGCAAATGTCGGAGTCACCGCAAACGTCACGAGCCGCGTGGGATCAGCCTCCACGAGCCGGAACCCGAGATCCATAGCGCGCTCGAACTCTGCTTGTGGCGTAATCAAATGGTCGCTCGTTAACACAGCGAACACGGCATCCGGATCATCTTTCCCAACCACCGCTGCAGCGAATGCCACCGCGTTCACAGTGTCGCGCCCCATCGGCTCACCCAGCACGTGCGCATCATCAATCCACGGAATGTCCTCAAGAATCAGCGCGCGGTACTTCTCACCCGCGCACACATAGCGGTTCGCCTCAGGAACGAGCGTGCGAATCCGCTCCGCCGCCACGGAAAGCAGGCTCTTTCCACCAATGAAACGCAACAACTGCTTGGGAACAGCCTGCCGGCTCATCGGCCAAAGTCGCGTACCGGATCCACCTGCCATAATCATTGCGTAGCGCATGGCTCGTAGGATAGGCGCAGGCAAGGAAGCCCCCATGATCACTCAACTCACCGGAAATCTCATCGCTATCGACGACGGCGCCGCCCATGTTCAGGTGGCCGAACTCACCTACGAGGTGCTGATTCCCGCCGCGGATTCCATGTCACTCGCGGCGCGCATCGGGCAGCCGGTGAAGTTCCACACGCTCCATTACCTAGAGGGACAAGGGCAGGGCTCCAGTTTCTGGCCGCGCCTGATTGGCTTCCAGTCAGCCACCGATCGCGCCTTCTTTGAACTCTTCACCACCGTCAAGGGCATTGGCAATCGCAAGGCA
>CANJHD010000063.1 GCA_947474065.1 Planctomycetaceae bacterium | reverse complement strand
GCGCGTGGAGGCGAAACCGTCGAGCAGATGGTCCGCCGCTTCAAGAAGCTCTGTGAAAAAGACGGGCTGACGAAAGAAGTGAAGCGCCGCCAGTATTACGAGAAGCCTTCCGAGATCAAGCGTCGCGCAGCGATTCGTCGCGCTGGTCCGCGTCCATTGCTCGGTCGTCCCGGATCCCGTCCAGGTTCGCCGTCTGCCGCACCTGCTGCGCGCACGACTGGCGGTCGCTCGGGCTCAGGCTCACGGTCGGGTGGAAGTCGCGAAGGCGGCAGTGGCGGCGGCGGCGGTCGCAGTGGCGGTCGCGGCGCGTGACCATCACCGCTAGCGAGCACTTTGGCGAGCATTCATCATGATTAGAACCCGATCAAAGGGTGACCCGGCTGCCGTTCGTGCATTCGCCGTGGAACTCGCGCAAGCGTGCACACTGGATAAGTGCACCAACGTCACGGTCTCAGACCTGCGTGGTATTAGCCAGGTATGTGACTACATCATCATCGCCAGCGGTACATCCGACCGGCAGATGAAGAGCGTGGCACAGGCGCTTGAAGATCACGGCAAGAAGACTGGTCAGCCCCCGTTCCGTTCGGATCGCGATACTGGAACTACTTGGATCGTTGTCGATTTCGTGGATGTGGTTGTTCACCTCTTTGAACCCGACCAACGCGCGTACTACGACCTTGAATCGCTGTGGGCCGATGGAATTGCGGTGGATGTTCCTGCGCCAGTGCGTGCGTAATCGCCAGTAATGCCAAGGTCCGCGGCGCACCATCGCTGAGGACAGATGTATGAAAAATCGTGTGACCCTTCCCGTCACTTCGGCGCTCATTGCCGCGGTGTGCTTTGCCGTTGGATCTGCCGCTCAGGCACATGTCGCGGCGCAATCAGTACCGGTCGCGCCGTCCACACCGTCCACGCCGTTGGCATTCGACGGATTGTGGCTCGGCACTACGACGGGCGCGCGTCCGGTCGATGTGATCTTGGGCGTCGAAACGAAGAATGGTCAACTGACTGCGCAGGGCGCGCTGCCCGCGTTTGGATCGCTTGGTGATGCCATCAATGGTCTCGCTGAGAAGGACGGCCATCTCACTGGGGGATTCAGTGCAATGGTTGGCAGTGTGAAATTTGATGTGACGCGCGTGGGTGACGCCCTCGACGGCGTGTTGTTAGTAACTGCACCGGGCACTACAAACGTCATTGAAATGCCACTCCACCTAGAGCGCACTCTTGACGCGCGCGTCGCGAAGGACGCTCGCACGTGGGCCGGGCAGCTTGAGGCGGGCGGACAATCGCTCGTGATGGGACTGAGCATCGCGCCCAATGGCGCAGATCGATGGGCCGGCGCGATTGAAATTCCCGCGCAGCACATCAAGGGCCTTCCGCTCTTCGTGAAGCGCGGCGCGGATGGGGTCTACTCCATTCGTCTGCCAGTTCCTGGAAACGCCACCATCGAACTTCATGAAGAGGGTGCAGATCTTCGCGGTGAATTCAGCCAGGCGACATTCAAGGGTCCGATCGTGTTCGTGCCGCATCCTGCAGGTACGCCGCTTCCTGCGCCCGGCTCTCGCGCGCGTTCGCAGGATCCGAAGCCGCCGTTTCCGTACACCGTGCTCTCGCAGCGAGTGAAGCATCCGCTGGGGCACTTTCTTGACGGCACGCTGTTCCTTCCCGATGGAGCATCGAAGGAACACCCAGTACCAGCGGTGTTGCTCGTCACCGGAAGCGGGCCGCAGGATCGTGACGAGGCGCTGATGGGGCACCGTCCGTTCTTGGTACTCGCCGATGCGCTCGCGCGACGTGGAATTGCCGTCTTGCGTTGCGATGACCGTGGCGTTGGCGCATCGACGGGCTCGTTTGCGTCAGCAGTCACAGAGGACTTCATGAGCGACGCAGTGGTGGAGTTTGGCACGCTTTCTGCTATTGACGGCATCGATACAGCGCGCATGGGAATCATTGGTCACAGCGAGGGCGGACTGGTCGCGCCTATGGCCGTGGTCAACATGGACGATCGTTCAGCGAGCGCAGCGATTCGCGCCGCGAGTCCAGCATTCATTGTGATGATGGCCGGGCCGGGCGTTGACGGCGACGCCATCCTGCGCGAACAGAACAAGCGGATCTTTCTTGCTGCCGGCCTCACTGAAGCGGAGATTGCGCCAGCCGTTGCAGCTCACGCCGCATTCCTTGATGCAGTGAAGACGGGCGCCGACACCGCCGTCTTGCGCGCACGGGCCCGCGAATTGGTGCTGGCGCAGTTAGCACTGAGTGGCGCTGACCCTGCCGCGATTCCTGCAGCAACTCTTGATGCACAAGTGGATGCAGCGCTCAAGCAGGCCGGATCGCCATGGATGAAACGATTCCTGGTACTTGACCCCGCAGTAGCACTGCGCAAAGTGAAGTGCCCGGTGTTGGTGCTCAACGGAACGCTCGACACGCAGGTGGATGCCGTGCAGAATGTTCCGCCGATTGAAGCTGCATTGAAAGTGAGCGGAGCACCAGCCACTATCAAGGTGATGCCTGGATTCAATCACCTGTTTCAGCACGCAGAGACGGGCGCGATTGATGAGTACGCGAAGATTGATGTCACGATCGACCCTGAAGTTCTTGAGACAATCGCTTCGTGGGTACTCGCTCAGCCACCGCGCCCGGCCGCCAAGCCAGCTGTCTCTAAGTAGCCAAGCAGATCAATGATCTCCTGACGCGTGTGTGAATTCAGCATTCCCTGTGGCATGCTTGATGTAGTGATCTGTTCACTCCCTGCAATGTCAGAACGCAGCACGCGTTCGCGATCAGGACCGAGCGGGTTCGTGGACACGGTCATGGCTTCTGCATCACTTCCTATCACTCGTCCGATCACCATGCTTCCGTCCTTCAGTGTGAAGGCGGTATCGCGCCACTGATCGCTCACGATGGCGTTGGGTTCAAGGATTGCGCGTAGTAGATCAATGCGCGCGAATCGACTGCCGACGCCAGTGAGGTCAGGTCCATTCGCGCCACCTTGGCCATTGATCCGGTGGCATTGGATACACATGGCTTCTTGGAAGAGTTGCGCGCCGCGCACGTGATCTGGGGCGGCGTCGCCGGCACCGTTGGAAGAGAGCTCTGCAACGGTCCACGTATGGGAGGAAGCGCCAGTAGTGCGTTGGGCTGGCGCGGGCAGTGCGGCGGGAGCGTTGGCGGCAGGTGCATTGTTCGCTCCGTCTGCTTTCGCAGCCACGGCTCCATCCGGTCGATGCACATGCTTCTCTGCGTCGCTCTTCACGTGGTCGATGAAACCGCGCAAACTGAAGCCGCCGGAGCTGTCATTCGTTGAATCAATCCAGCGCCAATAGGCTGCGCGCAAGTCGTCAGTCCAACCGGCGTCCACGTTGCGAAGCATTGTTGCCCAGCGCAGCGCGTCGGCACGATCGCTCGCTGCAGTGAGCCGCTTCATGGCGGGAGCGACCGCTTCTGGTCGTCCCATTTCGCAGGCGAGGCCGAGGGCTGCTTCGGCAACGCGTGGATCGGCATGATTAAAAAATCGCTCAGCGAGTTGGGCTGCAGCAGCGGTGGTCGCTGCGCCGTTCGGACTGGCAAAGTCTGCGCTGTGTCGAGCCCACGCCACTTGAACGGCACGCAATGCAATCAGTTGTGTCCATGTGTCGGCATCGGCTCGTTCGCCGATCGCAGCGGCTGCAAGGACTGCAGAATTCCAATCGGCATTCGGCATACGTGCGAGCGCCAAGATCGCTTCTGCACGGGCGCGCGGCGCTGGCATGTCGATGCATTGCTTTGCGGCATCGGGGCCCGCCGTTTCAATTGCGTTGCGCGCAGCCGTCGCGATGAAGCGGTCTTCCGATGCGAGTGCGGCGTAAGCGCTGGGCAGTTTCGTTGCGTCTGGTGTTGAGCTCAGATTCTCGAGCGCGCGGCGCGCGGCGCGGTCCTGTGCGTGTGTTGCGTCTGGAGCATTGCTGCGCTCAGCAAGGGATGCAGGTTTATTAGCTGTAATTCGGTACAAACCACTTTGCGTGCCGCGACCGCCGGTGACTATGTACATAGCGCCATCGGGGCCCCATGCCATGTCTGTCACTGGCATCGGTCGACCAGTGATGAATGGTTTCCAACTGCCGCTATAGGTTGAACCGTTCGCATTGAGCGATACGGCCAGAATGCGACCATACGTCCAGTCCGCTGCAAAGAGCATGTTCCGCCACGGCGCGGGGAACGCACCGCCCGAGCCATGCAGCAGGCCGGTAGGGGATGATGAATCCGTCTCGCATACTGGTGGAAGTGTGTCTGGCATCCATGACGGCAAGCATCCGCTGCCTGATCGCCATCCGTACTCGCCGCCATTCACAACATGCACGATGCGGGGAGCGCGGTACCACGGTGCGCCGATGTCCCACTCCATGTCGCTGTCGTAGGTGAAGAGTTCGCCATCGGTGTTGAACGCCAAGTCATAGTGATTGCGAAAGCCGCTAGCAAAGACGCTCGTTGCGCCGGTTGCTGGGTCAACGCGCAACACGGTGCCGCCAGGTGCAACAATCCCGACCGCATGACCACGCGGATCCCACATGCGTTCGCCCACAAGGTCTTCAGCCCACGGGCGACATGCACCGTTCTTCACGCCTTCCGGAACGGCGGTGTGATTTCCAAGAGCCACATAGATCGCGCCGTCTGGACCTTGCACAACACCGTGCGCCCCGTGTTCGCCGCCATCGTCTTTCCAGTGGAGCACCTGCGTCTGCTCCTCATATGTTCCGTCGCCGTTCACGTCACGGAGCCGCCAGAGCCCAGATTGTGGACCGGGTGCAGAGGAATCGACCCAGAAATCATTGCCCGCAAAGCATAGACCTTGCGCATTTCCAGGCACTCCAATGAGTTCGGTGACGTGGACATCGGGGCCCGTGTTGCCGGTGGTGACGCCTGGAAGTTCGATGCGCAGCGTCTTGCCGGACTGCGGGCTGACCACAGCGCGCCCCTGCGAATCAAACGCCAACGACACCCAACTACCTTGACCCGGTTGGGCACTTGCAACTAACGCAACGCTGAATCCATCCGGAACCGCCAGTGCGGATGCTGATGGCGCCTCTGTGATAGCGCGCACCTCCAAGTCCTTCCAACGCACTTCCATGGGCGCACCTTGATGGAGTTGAAATCCGATCTGGCCGTCGCGCGTGAACCGACTTGCATCACCGTCGGTGACATCAGTCATGAGAGTGCCGTTGATCCAGTGTCGCACTCGTGTGCCACGCGCTTCAACTCGGTAGTCATTCCATTCGCCCGGTCGCATCACGCCTTTCAAGACTGCATCGGGTGCGAAGTTTGCGACCACGCGCTTGCCTGATGGAGACCATTCCACTTGCTCGCCGCGTCCGCTCATGATTTCGCGGCCAAGCCCCTCGTACAAGATTCCGGTGTACGAATTCGCGGCGTCAAGGTCGGCTTGGAAGCCAGCCATGTCCGTTCGTCCGGCAACTCGACGGCTGCGGTATTGGATGCCGCTGTTGCCTCCCGTGATCAGCACCTTGCAGCGCAGGTCAAAGTCTTGCGGCATGTCGCCGCCCCAGACGAGGTAGCCGCTCGCCGGTAGCGGATGTTCTGCGGTGGACTTTCCGACGATGGCGCCGTCCTGGACGGACCAGAACGTCCGGTCTCCATCCCAACCCTCAAGCGTCTTGCCGTCGAATGGGCGAAGAACGGTGCCATCGGCGGTGGCGGCCGGGATCGGGGCGAGCATGGCGAGGAGCAGCGCTGCAGCGGGGGCAATCATCATGGTCACTCTTGTAGTGGCGTGAGGGGTCTCCGCTGCGCATTCCACTATCCTTTGCCCCCATGTCATTTGGACTCGGTCATGGTCGTACGCTCGATGTCACTGGCATCGGTCTCGCGCAGCGCGAATTGCCGCCTGCAGAAGCGGGGCGCCTTGGCCCTGCCTACTTTTTCCCAGCCCGGCCTGATGCGCCGTTTGAGCTCGAGATCGGTTCGGGCAAGGGGACGTTTCTCCTGCAGGAGGCGCCATCGCACCCGGATGTCAACTTTTTGGGCATCGAATACGCGGGCGAGTTTTATCGCTACGCCGCGGACCGCATTCGTCGCGCGGAGCTGACAAATGTTCGCATGCTTTACGCCGATGCCACAGAATTTCTGACGCACTGGCTGCCCGACGGTTGCTGCTCGGTGGTGCACCTGTACTTCAGTGACCCGTGGCCCAAGACGCGCCATCACAAGCGGCGCGTGGTGCAAGATGCAACGCTCGCGCAGTTCCACCGCGTGCTCCGTCCGGGCGGCGAACTCCGTTTAGTCACCGACCATGACGAACTGTGGGCGTGGTACCAAGAGCACATCGCCCGCAACGGGCACATCTTTACGCCAGTCAGTTTCGAACGCCCCGCGAGTGCAGCGGATGGCGAAGTAGTTGGCACCAATTTCGAGCGTAAATACCAGCGCGAAGGTCGTCCGTTTCACGCGGTGACGCTGCGTCGCGTTTGATGATGCGCGTGGGCGCCGACTACCGCTGTCACTCAGGTTCCGCGGAATGCAAGCCGCGCTTGGGCTACATCCGGATACAGCTGGAAGATTCCATCGAGCCGGGTGAGGCGTAACACTTGGACCGCCATACCGTGCAGGCCGGCGATCTTGACTTCGCCACCGTGCTGCTTCATTTTCTTGTGCAGCATGAGCATCTTGCCGAGCCCGGCACTGGAGAGGATGTCTAGCTTGGAGCAATCAATGATGACGCCCTTCATGCCGCAATCGATCGCCTGCTGAACGACCTGAACGATTTGTTCAGCAGTGCCCTTGTTCAGGCCACCATCAGCAACGATGACAATCACTTTCTCGTCGGCTTCGCCAAGGTACGTCTCCATGGCGGATCAGGGTATCGCAAACCTGACGGTTCACGCAGTCGGCTTGCGCCAGCCGAATTCCGCGACCTTTTGCAGGACGGCGGCAGACTGCCGAACGCACCGGCGGCATATTCGCGGAGCATCGTCGCCGGTCCGTAGGGGGTCCGTTCCCGCCGGCGCGTGCCACGACGGCTCCGAGCGCAACTCAAGACAGAGGACACATTTGGAAGGGGTCTCTGGAACGGCCGATTCCACCATCACTAACTTGCGGTACGCGGCTGCCAAGCAGTCCCCGCAGATGCAACTTCCCTGGTGGCCTTCCACCATCGGTCGCTCTTCGGTCCATGTCTGCATACAGAAGTCGCACAACACATCCGACATCTGAACATTGTCTTCGTTGCATCCTGGTTTGCGCATGGGGCGTTGAGCCTATCATCCCCGCCATGCCTCGAAGGATTGGTTCGCTCGCCGCGCGTGCGTTGATCGTCTTCGGCATTGGCACGGCACTAGTTACGTCCATTGTTGTCACCGGAGCTTGGCTCATGGTGGGTCGTCTGATGGACGACGCGAGCGCTATTGGTGTTGCCATGCCCGATTCGTCCGCGACCGAATCCGCGGACCTCGACGTGTTGCTGGTCCGTTTGCTTCTCATCATCGGCGGAGCGTTGGTGGTGGCGACCGGCACCACGCTTCTCTGGCTCGTCTTGCGCCGCAATGTGCTATCGCCACTTCGGCAACTTCAGGACACCGTTGAGCGTGTTGGACGCGGCGAGGAAAACGCGCGCGCTCAAGTGCGTTCACGCGATGAGTTGGAATCATTCTCCGATAGTTTGAATCGCATGCTCGACGCGAACGAGCGTATGCAGCAACAACTCTCGGGAATGAATCAAGCGCTCGACCTCAAGATCGGCGAACTTTCCGAGGCCAATGTCGGCCTCGGCGAATCGAACAGGCTCAAGAGCGAATTCTTGGCGAATGTCAGTCATGAACTGCGCACTCCGCTCAACTCCATCATTGGCTTCGCGGATTTGCTTGAAGAGATTGCTCGCGGCGATGCAGCCGCTGATCCAAAGCGAGTTCGTTACATCAACAACATACAGCGCAGCGGACGTTCGCTCTTGGACATGATTAACGAGCTGCTTGATATGGCGAAAATCGAGGCAGGGCGCATGGAAGTCATCATGAGTCCAACGTCCGTGGGAGATTTGCTGGAAGGATTGCAGGCGATCATGCGTCCGGTGGCGCTGCAGAAACGCATCGATTTCGAGCAGCGCGTGCCAGATTTGCTTCCGCGAGTGGAAACGGATGCCGGGAAACTGCAGCAGATTCTCTACAACTTCATGTCCAATGCGGTGAAGTTCTCGCCAGAAGATGGCGTGGTATTTGTGGGCGCAGAAGTATTGGAGCGAAGCGGTGCGCAAGTGGTACGCATCAGCGTCACTGATCACGGTCCCGGGGTGCCTGCGGACATGCAGGACACGGTCTTTGAGAAGTTCCGCCAAGTTGATGCAACACACACGCGTCGCGCTGGTGGCACTGGACTTGGTTTGGCGATTTGTCGTGAACTGGCGGAACTACTTGGCTGCACAGTTGGTCTCGTCAGCGCCACGGGGCGCGGCAGCACCTTCTGGGTGGAAGTGCCTCTGGTGCACCGGCCACGCGAACTGCGTCCACTGATGAAATCGTAAATGTGCGGCGCGTCCTACATCGATCGCATATCAACACGTTCGGTGATGCGCTGATCGGCATCAGCTGCAAGCCGACGCGGGGTACTTGCATCGAGCCGCGCTGGCATTCCCTGTGGCCACAATGAGCTGGCAACCTCAAGCACCGCGCGTGCGACGCCTTCCGGTGCAACCGATCCATCTGGACAGAAATAGTCGTAATCAGCCCATGACAGCGTGAGCGCCACGCCCGCGAGCGATCCATCGGAACGGATGTCCTGCACATCGAAACGCCACCCGGTGGGTTCTTCGCGTTCGGAGATGATCTCAAAGGTGCCAGGCATGACCACCGATGCTATCTGCGGCGGAACACGATGATCTCGCCGTTTCCTTGGTCGATCCACCCCGGAAACCGTGCGGCCTCCACAAATCCTGCCTCGCGCAGGCGATCCGCTGCATCGGAGAGCGTGCGCGGATAGAGGAGTACAGCCCACGCAGCAGCCGGTTCGCGCAGTCGGGTTGCGAGATCCTTGCCGTACGGTCCGCTCCCAGGCATCTCCACACCGAAGGGCACCGAGTACCAACGGTGAACATCGTCAGGAAGGCCAACAGCGAATGCGCCTTCGTTTGGCGTTCGATGTTGCGCGACATACATGACGGCCTCGCGAATCTGTTGTCTCGGGCCGATTGTTGCAAGTGTCGCAAGCCATGCTGCGGCCACAACAACAGCGAGCGCGCGCGCGATGATCGGCCTGCGTGCATTGATCTCTAACAATCCAGCCGCTAGGAGCAGTGCAATGCCTGGCACAGTGAAAGCCAAGAAGCGTGCATACAACCAACTGCCAAATAAGAGCGGAAACACGAGCGCCACAACTGCTCCGCCCAGCGAAAGAAAGAGCGCGGTGCGCAATTTGCCATCGCGCGAAGCAGCGGCCACTCCAGCAACGGCAATCGGAAGTGCAGCGAGCGAAGCCCACAGATTCCATGATCCACCGATCGAGAGAAGCATCATCCATCCTTCGGGACCAAACAGGGTTGGCTCGTTGCCATCAAGCGCGCGGAATTCACTTCGAATGGCAAAGATGGCCGGAAGAATTGGCGCGTAGACCAGAAGCGTGAGTGCGGCAGCTACTCCGATCGCCATGAGCCCAGCGCGCGCCGATTTCGGATCTGCCGCGCTGTTCGACCGCGTCTGGCTGCGCAGCAGAACCGCAACGCAACACAGTGCGTGAAATACTGGCACGCATACCGTCACGAGGTGTGACCAGATTCCGAGAGCGCACACTACGGAATAGAGAAGCCATGCGGAGCGTGTACCGGTGCGGAGTCCACGCAAAAACGCAGCTGTCATCAACGCGGAGCAGAGCATCATCAGCGAGTAGCCGCGTGCTTCGGTTGCTGGAAGTACTGCAATCGGAAGCAGTGCGGTGATGAATGCTGATAGCACCGCGAGGCGTATGCCCTTGTCGTCGCGGCCGAGCGCTTCAATGGCAAGCCATGCAATTGCAATGACTGCACCAAGTCCCGCCAAGAAACTCGGCAGCCGTACGGATATCTCATCGACACCAAGTGCGGCGCCAGAGCACCACGCGAGCAATGAATGCAGCACGTGATTCGCTTGCGTGTAGTAAGTACCGACAGCGCCCCACGGACCATTGATTGAATAGCCAAGAAACGCAGCGATTTCGTCGTACCAAAGACTGTCCGTCAGAAACGGCGCACGTACGGCTGCAGCCACAAGGAGCGCGCCGACAATCGCCATCATGAAGCGGCGCGAGAAGTTTGGAGACGGCGCTTTATCCATAGTGCGGCCTCATCGCGAAGAGCCCATCGCTTCCGCTTCTTCAATTGAAGCTGGCTCCGGGACATCAAAGCTGCCCGCAGCAGGGCGCAACGAGAGCGTCTGCATTGCAATCGGCACTGCGTGCGCCACTTCTTCGTGAACTGTCGTACAGGCAAAGAACGCCAGCGCGCGGAATCCAGCACTGATACCGAAGATTGCCACATAGGCGCCACCCATCAAGCCGATCGATTCCATTGATCCCATGCCAGTGAGTGCGATCGAGCCGATCATGCTGCCCGCTGCGGCTGCAAAGCTATTGAAGAGCATGAAGAGCGCCAGCATGCTGGTGCGTTCTTCTTCGCGGATCGATTCGAGTGCCAAGAAGAAGAAGCCGAGTTCGTAAGCGCCGAACATGGCGCCGGTGAGTGCTTGCAGTCCAAGGAGATACCAGAATGAATGGCTGACCATCCACATGGCACTGAGCGGAACGATTCCCAGCGCGCCCCAAACGAATAACCGTCGCGCGCCGTGTCGTTGCGCCATTCGCCCCCACAACGGCGCCGTGAGGCTCTTTGCTGCGAAGCTTGCGGCAATCATCGCCAACACTGCTGCGTCGCTGAATCCAAGTTGACGGCTCATGTATGGGACGTAGAAGGGCTGCGCCACCTGCACGGCAACGGTCATCAGGACCACTGCGCCGAGGAGCCGTCCATCCGCGCCACCGCGCACGCGCCGTGCGAAATCAATCCAACCGACGCGGCGATGACTTTTGAGATTCAGTCCGGGCGCTTCCCCTTGGCGGTTGAGAAACAGCACGCTCCAGAGTCGGCATAGTCCGGCAACACCGAAGACGGTCGCGAATGCGGCCATCAATCCGATGTCCATTCCCATGTCGATGCCAAGCAGTCGCTTTGCACGCCCCGGGTCGCCGAGCATCAGTATGAGGCCGCCGACGAGCAATGAACCCATGATTGACACTTGATAGATGCGCGAGCGCCACCCGAAGTAACGCACGCGAATCCGCCGAGGGAAGAGCGCGCCAACCCAAGTATTCCACGCTGGCGCTGCGCCAAGATTCACGGCCCAGTACACGCTCGCGACTGCAAAGAGCATCCAGGTTGGCATGGCGCCCAACATGGCGGCCACAACCATCGGCACGAAACTCACGCACTGGATGGTGGCGCACAACATGATCCACCGGCGCGGCGAACCCATGCGCTCGATGCCCCACGGAGCGCACGTTTGCAGCACCGCGCCCACGAGCTGCGGAACCGTGGAGACGAGCCCAGCAACGGCGTCGCCCTTGCCGAGCGCGAGTGCAAAGAGCGGGAAGTTGGTTTCCCCAAGGCCAACCATGAACGCATGGGTGACACCGTCCCCCGTGCAGTTGCGGAGGTCGGATCGAATAGTGCGATGGTCGTGTGCGCGCGCGCGTCCCGTCACGGTTTCGCGCCGGTACCTGGTGTCGTTGCTGGCGGGGGAGTGCTCTTGGCGCCACTACCACCCGGGCCAGTCGGTGCGCCGCCCGATGGGACGAACGAGCCGCCGCGC
>CANJHD010000062.1 GCA_947474065.1 Planctomycetaceae bacterium | reverse complement strand
GTGAAACTGAGAAGTCCGGCAGTTGGACGTACGCCCCGTGGGTGCCAACCGGACGAACAGTTTCGCCCGAGGCTAAGCGGAACCTTGTGGAGCGCAGCCGTCCGCGTCTGAGGGTCCCGCGCGCAACGGAGGGGGCGGTTGAACGACTCAACTCACTTCAACCGCGCGCAACGGCGAAATTGGGGACAGTGGTGAACGGCACCTATTTATCGCGTCACGCCGCAGCCGAGTCAGCGACCGGCATCGCGCAGGAGATCCGCGCAAGCGCGCAGCCGCGGCGGGCGCATTCGGTGGTTAGCGCGTCAGACATTCCGCGGATCACCGAGGCTGTTTCTTCGTTATCTGTGGACAGGACAATGGATGCCGTCGCACGCGCAACCGTGCACTCGATGCGCACTGTTGAATCCATGCCCCATGTTCGCATTAACAACACCCCGCCACGTTGGTCAATCAGCGCGCGTACTGCCCGACGCAACTGCGCCTGCAACTGCGCGTAAGCCGCGGCACCCTGCAACGGCGACTGCACCGGCACCTGCACCGGCACCTGAAAGCGCGGTCCTGCAACAAACGGATTGAAGACAGATGATCCCATTGGACGAACCTCGAGCGCGGCCGGGAGGCGAGTGGCCGCACCAAGGTCATCGGCGCAAATGCGCGGGAATCCTCAATTTGGTGGCAAGCGATCCGGAGTGCGCGGCTTCTCAGCCAACTTCTCGGCCGAACCAGTTCCGGGAACCACATCACGGACCGCATCGATCATGTCACGAGCCGCTACATGTGCCGTTCGCACGGCGTCTCCCACAGCGCCGTCCTGCTTCATGGCGCGCTCCGCCATCTTGCGTGCCACCACAAATCGGCGACTCAGGCCAGCAATAATCGTGGCCATCACTTCCATTTGGGAAGCTGGCGGCTGATCGGATTCGGGTTCAGTGTGTTGTGAATTCATGCGGCCTCGTGGGCATCACGATAGCCGCCTTCGGGCGCCATCTCCAAATCCTCAAAGAATGAGTGCACCGCTTCTGCTAATTCCTCGTGCCCGGGCGCATCGAGCGTCCCCAGCGCGTTCGTTGCGCGCTGCACATGCGCCACCGGCAATGCCTGCAAGATGACCGCCGCCGCGCCCGCGTCGAGCGCCACGATCAGACGCGCCGCGCGCTCCGTGTCACCAGCATCAATCCACCCCCGCACCACAAATGCTGACTGCTCCGGCGCAGATCGAACCGCCTCCGACGCATCAGCGCCCGGGAGCGGCTCCTCGTCAAACGCGGGCATAGCCGTCTCCACTTCGGACGCCGCAGCAGTCGCGTTGCGCGGTCGAACCCATGTCCACCATGCAAATGCTGCCAAACCACCGAGTGCGAGTAACGCCCATCCGTACGGAAATCCTGTTGCGGTGCTCGTCGGCCCCAGCGGGGTCGCGCGCTCGCGCGCCGTGGACGCCTCGACCTGAGTACGCACTTGGCTCTGCAGCAAATATGGATCCGCTGCCTGCGTCACCGCAACGTGCTCCCACTCCGGCTCTGCAGCGATCGACAGCGCCACTGCAGACACACGCGATCCCGGCGCGGTGATGAACGGCTCCACGCGATCGGCAATACGCGCGCGCTCAAGTTCCATGTACTGCGTCATGTCGCCGTTCGCTTCTGCCTCGGCGCGCGCAATCGCAACGCTGCGCGGCACTTCAACCGTGGCAACAACAGCACCGCCTTCAGACTCACGAATCCGCACAACCACACCCGGGATGTCTGACAACAACGCCGTCACCAACTCTGCTGCATGCTCTTCGCGCGCATGAACGATGTCCGCCATCGCACGAGCATTCGCATCACGCACAGTGCGAACGCGCCCCGACACCGCATCAATGATCGCTACCGACTCGGGCTTAACGCCTTGGCACGCGCCAGCAACCATCGCCGCAACTGCGTCCACCAAATCCTGCGGCATCGCACCGGAGCGCATCGCCACAGTCACCGATGCAGTTGCTCCTGATGCCGCACCTGGAGCGAACGAACGTGGCGCATCGCCAACCACCACACTGGCGCGCTCAACGCCGGGCTGCAGCGCGATCGTTGCCTCTAATGTCTTGATGGTGGCAGCAAGTCGACGCGCCCGCGAACTCTCGCCGCTTGCAAATATTGATTCATCCTCAAGCGCAGTCGCCACGGCATTTGTCGCTGATTTTGGCGCTGCAGCTTCAGCCGCACGGCGCGCGTCTTCGGCATTCACCCACAGCGATCCGTCCTGAAATTGCGCCGCAATGCCTGCGCGCGCAAGAGCGCTGCGTGCCAATTCAATGCCGCCCGATGGAACTGCAAGTGCCACCCGCGCTGGCGGTTCACCCGAACGCCATGCCACAAACGCCGCGCCAACAAGCGCAACACCAGCAAGCGCAACGGCGAGCGCCGCAGTGCGGCTACTGATCTCCGGAAGTCTGTAAGGCATCCGCGACAGACCCGACAATCGGGTCATGCCATTCCCATCCGACGCGTCGCCTACGTCCACAATCTCATGGCGTCCGGCGTCATAGGCGTCGTCATCAATCGAGTCCATTGTTTCTCCGTTGCGCATCAGCCGCGCATATCTCGCACTTGGGCATAGGCCTCAAGCATGGCATTTCGAACCGCCTGCAACATCTGGAACGCCGCGTCGGCTTTACGAGTAGCAAGCAATACGCCTTCAACATCGCAGGAAGCGCCGCTGCGAACCATCGCCGTGGCGCGCTCCGCGTCGGCTCCAAGTACGCGCGCTTGCTCCAAGCCTGACTGAACGCGAGCAAGTAACGAATCGCCCGGCAAGATCGGCGCAGTGCCTGAAGTTGATGCTGACAACGAAGTTGCGTCCACCCCAACTGCGCGGGCAGACTGCACTGCATGACTTGCTTGTCCGATGGCTGCGATCGAATCCGTCAACGCGAACTCCGGATGCTGTGGGACGCACGTGCCCCGCATCCGTGCGGAGCAGCGTGCGTCACCTAATCCATGAATCGGCAGGAACTGCCGGATGACTGCAATTTCTGCGCGGGCGAATAACTCGCGGACAGGGCGAATACTCTTCCGCCCTCAGTTCACAGGTGCTCAGGCACCAACCCCGCCAATTTCCACTGCCGAAGCTTCATTCCAAGGGTTCGAACCCCAATTCCCAGGGCGCGAGCGGACCGATCCCGGTGCCCGCCGAAGCTCTCAAGCGTCGCAACCACCGACCGGCGCTCGAGGGTCTCAAGGGTGACCTCCCCGTCGCACGCGATCGGTTCTGAATTTCGGGATCGCATCCCTTCGAGTTCGCGGGTCAGGTGCTCGACGCGCTCAATCAACGCCCGATGAGTGCCCTCAACTCCCGCGGCCACTTCCTGGAACGCGCTGACCAACTGACCAAATGACGATCCACCCGCCGAACTTACATCAGCAGCGATCGCTCCGCCCATCATTGAATCAGCGTCCGTCGTGCCGCGGCGTTCGCCGGGCATCGCGTAGCTCATTGCGCGTGCATCTGATCCGTCGTGCAATGCAGTGCTCCTCATTCGGTAGGCGAATCCGTTCGCCCGCCTCGGGTCATCGGCGTTCAGCGGCAGCCGACTTGAGACGCCATGAACGCCGCAACAGAGCGCCGCTTGCTGCACCGGCCGATCCAACAACCACCGCGGCGAGGCATACCCACGCGGTGGCATCACTCGGTTGCGCGCCCATCACGGCCAACGGACCAACCGTACCGCCCACCGAATCGATGCGCTGCATGGCCGCCCCGCCCTCGCCAGTTGGAACGAACATCGCAAATCCATCGCCGAGACCAAGCACGGTGAATGCGCGGTCGGGCGCCTCGAAGGTTGCCAATCGCAACGCTCCCGATGCACCCAAGTAATCGATGGCACGCTTTCCCCCGTCAAGCCTGACAAGCGCTGCGCCCCGCGCTGCGCCGCTGATCAACTGCATGAATCCCGAGCCAACGGCAGCACTTCCTGAAGACGCCCAGTGCCCGTCAGCAGCGCGCACCGTCGTTGCCCCAGCAGGATCCACCAATGCTGGCTGACCGGCCAATGATGTGAGCCGCAGACCCGCAGTTGCAGGAGCATCTGTGACTGCAGCCCATCCGCGCGAAGCGAGTTCCTCAAGCGTTGCACCCGCAGCACCAGACCGCAGCGCCAGCAGCCGATCATCGAATGCCGCAATACCGCGCAATTCACCGTCACCCGACAAACTTGGATGGATCGCCATCCGAGTCGGCGGATCGGAATAGAACGCACCCGTGGCAGGATTACGAACAGCCGTCACTGAATAGACATCACGGCGCGCACCAGCGCGGTCTGGCGACAGCACAATCCACAGCGTGCCACGCAACGCCGACATCGCCTCCGGCGCGCGCGGGAGTGTGATTGCCTCGCGCACGCAATCGCAATTCATTGCCGTTGCATGATGAAGTAGCACCCACTCGGTGCCGCCTATTCGCGTGCGTTCAACCACAAACCATGCGTGTGCACCGTCGGATGCGCCCGCCAAGGTTCGGTCGCCGCCATAGACCAGCGACTCCGTGAACACCGAAACAGCGACGGCAAGGCAGAGCGCCCACACAGACAACACGCGGTTCATTTTTGTTCCTCAACTGTCTCAGGGGTGAATCGCGTTCGCAGTCCGTCCATGTCATAGAGCGCTGGTCGGTCTGCAGCCTCTGCATCAGCACGCGCGGAATCAAGAGCAATCGAAAGCGCGGTCACCCCGCCCTCGCGGACTGCAACCAAGCGGCGCGGAATGCGCGGCCATGCGCCTTGCGCAACACCCGTTGTCTCCACCAACATCAGTTCACCAAAGTCAACGCGCGAAGAGTCGCCTGCGTTCCAATGCGCCCGCACTGATCGCGGGGCGAGCGTCACTGCATCAAACCCGCCTTCAACGCGGAGACCAGCGACGGCTTCACCGGCCGCTTGTTCCAATTCCACCCAAGCCAATCCATCGCGAATTTCAACGACTGCTCCAGCACGCGGGAGCAACGGCGCAATCCCGAGAAACTGCGGATGCGCCACGTGTGCTTCGCGCGCGGCCTGTGTTGGTGCGGTTGTTGCCAGTGTTCCCCACACGAGCCGTGAAGGGGCGGTCTTCAGTTCAAAGCGCCACCAGCGCGTTCCATCTGAACCGAGCCATGCGTGTCGATCACCGAATTTACTGATGCTTGCCGCCACACCACGACCGGCACACCAGCGAATATCCGCGTCGCCCTGCTCGAAATGGCTGCCTTGTTCGTCGGTCCATCGCAATTCAGCCACACCGCGCGCGTGCAGAAATCGAAGCTCGCCAACGCGGGCTTGTTCACTGGCACTGATGGCGGCAAGAGTGGGCGCCGCTGGAGCGGTCGGTGCAGAACTAGTCGTAACTGCGCCAGCAGTCGTCGCACCGATCGGCACCGTTGCATCGGGCACATCCATCGCGCGCGGCGCGCATGCTGCTGGAATGATCGCCAACAATGAAGCAGCGAACGCTGCCCGCGGAATCGCAGCGCACCGGATCCGAACCTCAGTCACAGTTCGCTCTGCATGACCTCGCCGAGGTGCTCGGAGAGCTCTTGCAGGTCCTCGTCGCGCAGCCTTGGATTGAGAACGCGGATCGGCGCAATGGTTTCATCCATGCCCCGCTTCTGCACAAGCCACCACTCGGCGGTCTCTTGACGATCAACGCGGACGTGGCGCAGCAATCGCTTGCGCAACAGAATGAGACACATCAACCAGCGGTAAGCGATGCGCTGTGGACGCTCATCGCCTTCCAATCGGTCAAAGAGTTCTAAGAGTGTGTCGTCGTCCACCAGAAGGCGACGCTTCTGATCAGGCTCCGGCGCTGTCGTGCGCCAGAAGCACACCAGGCCAGTCGGGCGCGAGCCCGCGTTCCATGCCGTCACCGAAAAGTCGCGACGCACGAATTCATGCCCACTTTGGTCGCCTTCCGGCGCGTCACAGAGGGTGGCCACAATCGGTTCACCCGGAACAAGCGCTCGCCCATCAGCGGCGCAAGCAGCGGTGAATCGACCAAGTTGAAATGAACCGGGGGCGGCTGACATCGTGGGCGCATCGTAGTGCGGAGCGGGCAAAGGAGCGTCGACCTATACTCGCCTCACGATGCTCGAACGGATCGCACAGTTCTTCCGCGGCGACGAGCGCCTGTCAATAGCGATCGAGTTGGTGGTCATTTGGGCCGTCCTGTTCGTGGCGCTCCGTTTCCTTCGTGGAACCCGGGGCGCAGGGGTACTCAAGGGCGTGATTGCCATCCTGGCAGCCATCATTTTAAGCCTGCGATTTGCGGGAAGTGGCACCGAATCCTTTGCGCGGCTCCGCTATATGGCGGAGGCGCTCGCGGGCACCCTCGCCCTCGCCCTCGTGGTGATCTTTCAGCCGGAATTGCGTCAGGCACTCATCCGGATCGGCCAGTCGCGCTGGCTTGCAGGTGGCAGTCGGCGCTTTACGGAAATGGTGCCCGCCGTCGACGAAGCGGTGGAATTCCTCAGCCGAAACCAGTTTGGAGCGCTCATCGTCATTGAACGGGGCGTTCCCCTTGGGGAAATGACCCGTACTGGGGTCCCGATCGACTCCATCATTTCCGCCCGCCTGCTCGAATCTATTTTCTGGCCGAACAGCCCGCTCCATGACTTGGCGGTGGTGGTGAGCGGCAACCGCATCGTGGCGGCCAACGTTCAACTTCCGATTGCGGACGCATCCATGGTTCCCGCGCGCCTCGGCTCTCGACATCAGGCCGCCGTGGGCGCCACAGTGGAAACCGATGCAATTGTGGTGGTCGTGAGCGAGCAGACCGGAGCGATCCGAATTGCGCGCCACGGCGGACTCTCCGAGCCCATCGCCTACGACGAGTTTGCGCGGGCCCTGCGAGCGGCACTGACCGCCGCGGAAGACTCGACCCCTGAGCCAGAGAAGCAAGAGGCCGCATCATGAAGCCTGCCGCAAAGTGGCGCTCCGAAGTGATGAACGCAATCGCAGCAGCGGTCATCGCGCTGCTCATCTGGGCGTATGCCAACGACCGCACCCGCGAGACCGCATCGGTCGCGGGAACCGTTCGACTCGCACCCGCCGATCAACGCGTGCAATTTGTGGAGCCATCCACAGCGGTGTCGCTGGCCGTTGAAGTACGCGGCTCGCGGCGCGCAATTGAAGCGTTCGAGGATCTGCTGCGCACCGGTCTTCCACTTGCTACCGGCGGAGATGGTCTGCCTGCCGAACCAGGCACGCATGCCGCCTCGTTGCGCGACGTCCTTGCAGCCAACCCCACAGTCATCGCCACTGGCGCTGAAGTGATGCGCGTGCGCCCGGAATCGCTGCGCTTTGAAGTCGGGACACTCGTCACCGAACAGGTGCCAATTGCAGTTGTTCTTCCAAATTCTGCAGTGCGCGGGGAGATCTTCGCCGACCCGCAAGTGGTCACAGTGACCCTGCCCGAAGCCGCACGCAAGTCCATCGGCGCTCTCAGCGTTGATGCGTCCATTGACACCAAGAATCTTGAAGCTGGCAAGCCGCAACAGATTGATGTGGAGCTCCGCTTGCCGAGCGCGCTTGATCGATGGAAGGAACTTTGCCGAATAGTTCCCCCGCGCGCCCGCATCTCCTTCGAACTACTTGCTTCGAACAGTGAATACACGGCACCAAGCATCGCGGTCCGGATCACGCTTTCGCCGCAGACCGCCAATCGGTGGGATGTCACGCTCGCGCCTGGCTCAGAATCCATGAAGGACGTGCTGCTCACTGGGTCACGCTCGGCGATTGAGTCAATTACTACTGGAGCGTTCACACCTGCAGCCGTGATCGATCTTGATGAGACGCAAGTAAGGATTGGCACCGCGGAGTACCCAGTCACCTTCTGGCGCCTGCCGGAAGGTGTGACCATCGTCAAGAAGTCAGGCAGTGCAGCGCCAGCGGTTGCAACGCTTCGGATAATGCCGCGCGATCCAACAACGCCAACTGCTCCGAAATAGCGTCAGACCCCTGCGCGAATTGCGTGCCAGTTCTTCTTGCCGCGTCGCAACAACGCAACATTTCCGTGCAACATGTCGCGCTCTGTGAGCCGAGCATCGGCGGCCGCCTTCGTACCGTTCACCTGCACTGCGCCGGCCTGCAAGAAATCGCGCGCCTCGCGCTTACTTGCAGCGAGCGTGGTGCGGGCAAGCAAGTCTGCGAGCAAGATGCCTTCCCCGCCGAGCTCGCCGGGCTCCAAGACGGTGCATGGCAGGTCTTCTGCGATCTCACCGATGGTGCGCGCATCAAGCGCCGCCAATTCACCGGAGTACAGCGCACGGCCAGCAGCTTCTGCGTTGCTGCGTTCCGTGACACCGTGGAATATCTCGGTCATCTCGTTTGCAAGAACACGCTGCGCCTCACGCTCTTGAGGTCTGTCAGCTGCCGCGCGTTCGAGTTCGGCAATGCGATCCTGCGGAAGGAACGTAAACCATTTCAGAAATCGGACTACGTCTGCATCCGCAGTATTCAGCCAATACTGATGGAATCGGAACGGGCTCGTGCGATCCGCCGTCAGCCACACGGAACCCTTCTCACTCTTACCGAATTTACCGCCGTCAGCCTTCGTTACCAACGGGTTAGTTATTCCGTACGCCTCACCCTGCTCAATGCGGCGAATGAGATCGATACCACTCACAATGTTGCCCCACTGATCAGCACCACCAAGCTGAACCGTGCATCCCATAGTTCGGAACAGGTGCAGGAAGTCATACGCCTGCAAAATCATGTAACTGAATTCTGTGTAACTAATGCCCTGCTCGCGCTCTTCTAAGCGACTCTTTACCGAGTCCCGCATGATCATTTGATTCACGCTGAAATGCTTGCCGACATCACGCAATACATCGATGTAACCAAGCGTGCGCAACCACTCGCCATTGTCGACCACTGTGACAGCGCGTTCGTTCTGCTGTGAAAAATCAATCACTCGCTCAAATATGGCGCGCTGACGGGAAACATTGTGCGCCACCAAGTCCGGCGTCATCAATTGCCGCTCGGCACTTTTACCGCTCGGATCACCAATCAACCCGGTGCCTCCGCCCATCAACACCACCGGGCGATGTCCGGCGCGCTGCCAATGCGCAAGCAGTTTCATAGGTACATAATTGCCAACCGTCAGGCTGTCGGCGGTCGGGTCGAAGCCTGCATAGGCAATCCGACCTGGCGTCGCAAGGTAAGCCGGAAGAGTTTCAGCGGTGGTCTGGTGCAGCAGGCCGCGCCAAGCGAGTTCATCAAGGAATCCGAGCATTGCACGAAGCGTACCCCGGAAATAATGTAGGCATTCGGTAGGATTCCATCGTCCGGGCAAGACGGTTCTTGAACACCATTACTTCCCTGAAAGGACGCACCCATGAAGACGGCGCAACTACGCTGGACTGCAACGACGGGCTGGGTCGGTCCTGACGGTCTCAAGGACGCACACCTTGTCTTAGTGTTTGGAGATTCCAATTTCTTTCAGACTGGACCCTGCTACGAAAGCCTCGCAGAGCGTTTCCCAAACGCCTGCATCGCTGGCTGCTCATCGTCGGGCACGATCCTCGGTAGTTCCATCACTGATGACGACGTTGTAGCAACGGCAGTGCAGTTTGATAACGGCCATGCCCGCCTTGCCGTCGCCGATGTCACCAAGGACACCGATATCCGTGCCACGGCCGCCTCGCTGATGGAGCAACTCAACGCAGACGACCTCCGGCATGTATTCGTGTTCTCCGATGGACTGATCGTGAACGGCAGCAAACTGGCCGCGGGCCTCAATGGATACGGCGTCTCGGTGACCGGCGGTCTCGCGGGTGACGGACCGCGCTTTGGAACAACCTGGGTGATTGGCAATGCGCCCGCCCGTTCCGGACGCGTGGTCACTGTCGGTTTGTACGGCGATGTAGCGACAAAGAGCGGCAGTGCGGCTGGCTGGCAAGAGTTCGGCGCAGAGCGCATCGTCACCAAGTCCGACGGCAATGTCGTGACTGAAATTGACAATCAACCCGCCCTTGAGTTGTACAAGCGATACCTCGGAGACCTCGCCAAGGACCTTCCGGGCAGCGGGCTGCGATTCCCACTGAGCATCCGAACCAACAAGCACGAACCATCGATCATTCGCACATTGCTTGCGGTCGATGAAGGAGCACAGAGCCTGACCTTTGCTGGTGATGTTCCGCAAGGAAGTCTGTGCAAACTCATGCGCACCGAGATTCCAAGCCTGATTGACAACGCAGGGGCGGCGGCCGAGCAAGCGCAGTGGGAATCGAAGAGCGCCACTCTTTGCCTCGTAGTCACTTGCGTTGGAAGGCGCCTCGTGCTCGGCCAACTTACTGAAGATGAACTCGAAATCGTGCAGAGCACCCTTGGCCCTCGCGCCACGCTCGCGGGCTTCTATTCATACGGAGAGTTGGCACCCTTCAGCGATGTGCTGCATTGTCGGCTTCACAACCAGACAATGACTCTGACGACGATCCAAGACAAGGCCCCCTGCTGACAATGCATCGGCTGCTCTTACGCCAACTTCAACGCCATCTCGGCAAGGACTACATACCAGAGGGTAGCTGGTTGCAGTTCTTGGATGCTGTCAGCAATCACTACGCGGTCTCCGATCAGGAACGAACGCTGCTCGGGAATGCCCTCGCAGTCAATTCTGATGAACTGACTGCCGCAAATCAGCGCCTACGCGCGCAATCAGAGCAAGAACACGCCCAGTTGCGCGGCGTGATTGACTCGATTCCCGACCTCATCTACTTCAAGACACCGGACGGCGTCTACCTCGGCTGCAATCAGGCATTTGAGCGATACACCGGACTGCCCGAACGCGCCATCGTCGGGAAATCTGTCACGTTCATCTTTGACTCCGCCACGGCGCTGACCGTGCAAGCGCTCGACAAGGAAATGCTGGCTGAGGGCAAGGACAAGGTCAGCGAGGAATGGGTCAACTATCCCGACGGAAGGCGAGTCTGCCTAGAAATGCTGCGCACGCCGTACTTCAATAGTGAAGGGCGTGTGATCGGCCTCATTGGTATCGGTCGCGATATCACTGAACGCAAGCGATTGGAAGAAGAGCGCCGCCTTGCTTCGCTCGTCTATCACCACACTGCCGAAGGAATGTTGGTGACTGATGCTGATTACCGCATCATCGCCATCAATCCTGCGTGTGCGCGTATCACTGGATACGAACTTGAGGAAGTGTTTGGCAGGAGCCCAAGCATCTTCAATTCCGGACGCCAAGACCGAACCTTCTACGAAACCATGTGGGAAGCGATCAACAAAGCCGGCTACTGGAGCGGCGAGATGTGGGATCGACGCAAGAATGGCGAGATCTACGCCAAGTCCATCACCATTAACCAGCTTCTGGGCGATGACGGATCGCTGCACGGATATGTAATGCTGTTCTCTGACATCACTGAGAAGAAGCAATCGGAAGAACTGATCTGGAGACAGGCCAACTTTGACATGCTCACCGGATTGCCGAACCGGCGCATGTTCCGCGATCGCCTTGAGCAGGAAATCAAGAAAGAGCGACGCGCCGGACTGTCGCTCGCCCTGCTCTTCATTGACTTGGACCATTTCAAAGAAATCAACGACACACTTGGCCATCTGCTCGGCGATGAACTACTGATCGAAGTGGGACGGCGCATCCGTGAGTGCACGCGTGATTCCGATACCGTCGCGCGCCTTGGCGGCGACGAGTTCACCGTCATTCTGACGCAGCTCATCGACAGCAAGCACGTTGAAGGTATTGCTCAAGACATCATCAACAGAATGTCTGAGCCATTCGTACTTGGCGATGATGTGGTCTACGTTTCCGCCAGCATCGGCATCACTCTGTATCCAGAGGACGCTACTGAGGTGGAACAGTTGCTAAAGAACGCAGATCAAGCGATGTACGCCGCCAAGAACATGGGGCGCAATCGCTTTAGTTACTTCACATACACCCTACAAGTTGCTGCGCAGGGTCGACTACGACTCATCCATGACCTACGAGGCGCCCTCGCCGCAGGCCAATTCCGCGTGCACTTCCAGCCGATCGTGGAACTCCCGACCGGCTCCATTCATAAGGCCGAAGCCCTCATTCGTTGGGAGCACCCGGAACGCGGCATGATCGGCCCCTCCGAGTTCATTCCGCTCGCTGAAGAAACCGGTCTTATTATTGAGATTGGTGACTGGGTGTTCCGCGAGGCAACGCGGTGGCTCATG
>CANJHD010000061.1 GCA_947474065.1 Planctomycetaceae bacterium | reverse complement strand
TCAACTCTGGTTCCGGGCCTCGTCCCGGTGGATTTGGTGGGGACCGCCCGCGACGCGACGGACCAGCGTCCGGCCCGCGACTGAACGACCGCATCCGCATTACGCCCGTCCGACTGATCGACGAGGCGGGCGAGATGGTTGGAATCGTTGAAACCGAAGAAGCACGCCGTCGTGCGAATGAACTTGGTCTTGACCTCGTGGAGATCTCGCCTGACGCGCGACCGCCCGTCTGCAAGATCATGGACTACGGCAAGTTCAAGTACGAGGAAGCCAAGAAGCAGAAGGCCGGCAAGTCGAAGGCCAGCGAACTCAAGGAAGTCCGCCTTGGACGCTCCATGAAGATCGACCGCCACGATGTCGGCATCCGCGTTCAGCAAGCCCGTCGATTCCTGCTCGAAGGCCACAAGGTTCAATTAGTTGCGAGCTACAAGGGCCGCGAAATGGCGCACCGGGAAATCGGTGAGCGTCTGGTGAACGATGTCATCAGTCGGCTCCTTGATCTTGGCAAACTTGAGTCCAATCCCCGCCTCAACGGCAAGCGCATCAACGCCATCATTTCGCCTGACAAACACAAGATTGAGACCTGGAAGCGCAAGGAAAAGGCTGAAGGTCGTAGAGGCATCATCGAAGCCGTCGAAATCAAGGATGAGCCTGAAGACGAGGGCGACGACGAGTGAGTGGAGGCGGTGCGTCCGGCGGCAGCGACGACACGGGAGCAATACCCGGTCGCCCCTCTGCCGCCAAAGGCGAACTCATGTTGCGGACATTTGCCTTTCCCGCTGATGCAAATCCGGCGGGAGACATCTTTGGCGGATGGCTCTTAGGACAAATGGATATCGCAGGCGCGAGCCTCGCACGTCGGCGAGCGCACGGGCGCGTTGCAACGGTGGCGATCGCGCAGATGACCTTCAAGCTGCCGGTCTTCATCGGCGACGAAGTGAGTTGCTACTGCTCGGTTATCCGCGTGGGAAGTACGAGCGTAACGATCGATGTCGAGGCGTGGGCGCGCCGAGCAGACGGCGATGATCTTGCCCGCGTGACTGAAGGCGTATTCACGTACGTCGCCTTGGGCGCGGATCGACGGGCGCGGCAGATTCCGAAGTAATTGTGTTTAGCGAGGGCTCGGTTGCATCACGCCTTCGTACTGGCTCGCAATCGCCTTACGAGGACGGCCGCTGAGCGCGGCCCTGTCCTCTCCGGCGAGTGCGGCCAGGGGAGCGTGGTTTGCAAACCGGCGTTCGTACTGGCTCGCATTCGCCTTACGAGGACGGCCGCTGAGCGCGGCCCTGTCCTCTCCGGCGAGTGCGGCCAGGGTGAGCGCTTTCCAAACCTCGCTGGTGCTCGGCGTGCGGCAATGGGGGTTGGCGGGCAGATACATTCGTGAATTGCGGGTGCATATTGGCTGCATATCGTTTGCATAATCATGCATCATGATGTATATTCATGCACGTGACAGCTACTGCCGTGAGTCCCATCCAACGCCGTGCCCGGATTGCTGCCCTGATAAGCAGCACTCAGGTGTGGAGCCAGCAAGAACTTGCGTCGCTTCTCAAGCGTCGCGAGGGGATTGTCGTCACGCAGGCAACCCTGTCGCGCGACCTCACGGAGATGGGGCTTGTGAAGGGCGCGAATGGCTACATGTTGCCCGGCGCTACCCCCGCTCTGCCCCCGGAAGGTCGCGAAGCCGCCCTGGGAGCGGCTCTCCGGCAGCACCTGATCTCCGTCACCCGCGGCGGCACCTTGGTGGTTCTGAAGACCCCGAGCGGTCACGCAAATTCACTGGCTATTGAACTCGACCGCGCTGGCCTCGCTGGCACCCTCGGCACCATTGCCGGGGATGACACCATCTTCGTAGCTGCCAAGGACACCGACGCGGCCGCATCCCTCGCACGCACTATCGAGCGCCTCGCTCGCTCCGCCGCCTAACTGCGGCAAGGATTCGTCCCATGGCTGACAGCATCCGTATTGTCATTGTCGGCGCACCGGGCTACACCGGCGCTGAACTTGCCGCGCTCCTTGCCGCGCACCCACACGCCGAGATCGTGGGCTTGTTCGGCAGCGAACGACGCGCAACGGATGGCAAAGCTGAACTGATGTCTGAATTGTTCCCGCGCCTTGTAGGCATAGTGGACCTTCCGGTACGCGCAGCCGATGCTGCAGCAATCATTGCATGCGAACCCGACGCTGTGTTTCTCGCCACGCCGCACGAAGCAAGCGAAGCACTCGCGCCGCTGCTGCTTGCAGCTGGCATTGTCGTTCTTGATCTTTCTGCTGCGTTTCGCTTGAAGGATCCAGCGCTCTATCCAAAGCACTATGGGTTCCAACACGGAAACGCTCCACTTCTTGCTGACGCTGTGTATGGACTGCCTGAGCTCGCTGCTGATGACATCCGTAGCGCCAACCTCATCGCCTGCCCCGGCTGCTATCCAACGTCAGTGATTCTGCCACTGCGACCGCTGGTTGCTGCTGGCATCATCGACACCACGCGCGCGGTCATCGTTGATAGCGCGTCGGGTGTTAGTGGCGCAGGACGTTCCGCTTCCGTCAAGAGCCTCTTCTGCGAAGTGAGCCTGCAACCGTACGGCGTTCTTTCGCATCGCCACCAACCAGAAATGGCGCAAGAAACCGGCGCGCGCATTCTCTTCACGCCGCACTTGGTAGCACTGGACCGCGGAATTCTCTCAACGATTCATGCCGAATTTGCTCCAGGACACACACTGGCAAGCGCGCGCGCGTGCCTCGAGCGCGTGTACGCAGACGCCCCGTTTGTACGCCTGCTTGCCGCCGGTCGATGGCCGTCGATCGCCAGCGTCGAACGCACCAACTGCTGCGATATCGCGCTTGGCTCAGATGAATCCGGAACGCATTTGGTGATCTCCAGTGCCATCGACAATCTTGTGAAAGGTGCCGCCGGCCAAGCCGTTCAGTGCTTGAATCTGCGATTTGGTTTCGATGAAACAACCGCACTTGGTATCGCTCGACGCACACACACGCGCGCGCATACGCACGCCCACGAGGTGCTGTCGTGACGCGCCCTGCACCACTCGTTGTCAAACTTGGCGGCGCGCTGCTTGACGATGCAACGCAATTCCCGCAAGTGTTCGATGCCCTCGCTCGCATGCACCAATTGCATGCTGGCGGATTGGTCATCGTGCACGGCGGCGGCAAAGCAGTCGATCGGCAACTTGAGCGCGTTGGCCTACACACCGAGCGTCGCGAAGGCATCCGCATCACGCCACCCGAGGCTGTCGAGCAAGTCGCCGCCGTCCTCGCGGGTGCAATGAACACGCAGCTCCTTGGACTACTGCTCTCGCGCGGAGTGTCCGCGGTCGGCCTCACACTCTCCGATGGGCACCTCTCTCGCGCCGTCAAGACGCAGCGATTCGACTTCGATCCTGGTCGTGTCGGCGAACTCGTCGGCGGAGATGGCGCTCTCATTCATCACCTGCTTTCAGGCGGATTCTTGCCAGTTCTCTCCTCGATCGCCGTATGTGAGGCGGGCGGACTCCTCAACGTGAATGCCGACGATGCGGCGGCGCAACTCGCTGGCATCCTGAAGGCGCAAGGTCTTCTGCTACTCACCGATGTTCCGGGGGTCAAAGACGCCGACGGTCAAGTCATCGCCGAACTCACCTCACCAGCCGCCGAGGCACTCATCAATGACGGCACCATCACCGGCGGAATGATCGCCAAGGTGCGCGGCGCCCTCGACGCCGCTGAGCGCTCGAACGTTCCAGTGGTGATCGCATCATGGAGTAACCCCGCAGCACTTGAGGCACTCGCATCAGGCACATCCGTCGGAACGAGGGTGCTTCCGAAGACACAGTGCATCACAACCGCACACGACACAACAGGCACCGCCGCCGGCGCACACACAGGAGCAGTGAACTCATGAATTCGTTCGAACCTATCGGAAGCAAAGACCTGTTACGCCTGAGCGATCTTGCGCAACATGAGGTCCATGGCATTCTGGCAACCGCGGCGAATTTCAAGCGCAACCCTGCACAACTCACTGGCGCGCTTGCCGGCAAGAGCATTTGCATGCTCTTTGAGAAGCCATCACTGCGCACGCGCATGAGCTTTGAAGTTGGCGCGTTTCGAATGGGCGGGCAAGCCATCTATCTTGATCACAAGGATTCGCCCATCGGCAAACGCGAAACCATCAGCGATTACGGCAAAAATATCGAGCGCTGGTGTCACGCCATCGTTGCGCGCGTGCACAGCCACGCCACTGTCGCCGGACTCGCGACGGCCACACACATCCCCGTGATCAACACCCTCTGCGATATGCATCACCCCTGCCAAGCGCTCGCCGATCTGCAGACGCTGCTTGAACGCGGATTCCACGTCAATCACTCGCGACTCGCATGGGTTGGCGATGGCAACAATGTTTGCCACTCACTTATCGAGGCCGCCTCGATCCTCGGATTCGGAATCACTGTCGTCACTCCGAAGGGCTTCGAGCCCGATGCAACCGTCGTCAGTCAGTGCGTTGCACGCAGCATGCGCAGCGGCGCGCGTATCGAAATCACCAATGACATTGGCGCCATTCAAGGCGCATTTGCGGTCTATACGGATACGTGGACGAGCATGGGTCAAGCTGATAGCGCCGCAAAGACGTCCGCGTTTGAGCCATACAGAGTAGACCGCGAGCTCATGGCAATCGCTGGTCCTAAGGCGCTCTTCATGCACTGCTTGCCCGCGCATCGCGGCGAAGAAGTCACTGACGAAGTCATCGACTCCACCAACTCGGTCGTCTTCGACCAAGCTGAAAATCGCATGCATGCACAGAATGCATTGCTCTGTCATTTGCTATCACCCAAAGCGGTGGCCAGCAAGGGCAGCGCAACGAACCCAGCCCACTTCAACACACGAACCCCAGAAACCACACGAACATGAACACCCCCGCGAATACCACTGCCAACAACCCTTCCGCCGCCAACATGCCAAAGAAGGTCTGCGTCGCTTACTCCGGCGGACTCGACACCTCCTGCATCATCCCGTGGCTGCGCGAAACGTACGGCTGCACCGTGGTCGCCTGCGTTGCGGATGTCGGGCAGGGTCAGCGCGAACTCGATGGCATCGGTGAGAAGGCCACCAAGACCGGCGCTTCCGAGTGCATCATCGTTGACCTCAAGGAAACATTCCTGCGCGAGTTTGCGTTCCCAATGGCAATCGCTGGATCGGTGTACGAAAATCGCTACCTGATGGGAACATCAATCGCTCGACCGATCATCGCGCGCGCGCAGGTTGAAGTTGCGCTTGCTACTGGCTGCGATGCACTCTGCCACGGTTGCACCGGCAAGGGCAACGATCAAGTTCGCTTCGAAAGCACCTACGCCGCATTGGCGCCGCAACTGCGTGTCATCAGCCCATGGCGCATCTGGGATCTCAAGAGCCGCGAGGCCATGCTCGCCTACCTCAAGGTGCGCAACATCACTACCACTGCGAGCGCCGAGAAGATTTACAGTCGCGACGCCAACATCTGGCACATCAGCCATGAGGGCGGCGAACTCGAAGACCCGTGGAATGCACCGCCGGAAGATGTCTGGATGATCACCACCAGCCCGAAGGACGCGCCCGATCGTCACGAAGATGTCGCGATCGTCTTCAAAAAGGGCTACCCCGTCAGCGTCAATGGCAAGGAACTTGATGCAGTGGCGCTACTCACCGAACTCAATGCGATCGGCGCACGCAACGGCGTTGGTCGCATTGATATTTGCGAGAATCGTCTGGTTGGCATGAAGAGCCGCGGCGTGTACGAGACCCCAGGCGGAACCATTCTCATGGAGGCCCTGCGCGGATTGGAACAACTCGTGCTCGACCGCGAAACGCTGCATTACCGCGAGCGCATGGCGCTTGAATTCGCAAAGGTGATCTACAACGGCACCTGGTTCAGCCCCCTCCGCGAAGCAATGTGGGCGGGCTTTGAATCCATCGCGCAAGTCATGGACGGCGAAGTGGTGGTCCGCTGCTACAAGGGTCACGCCGAAGCCGCCAAGCGCCGTTCGCCAAACAGCCTGTTCCATCACGGCTTCGCCACGTTCGGCGAGGACGAGGTCTACGACCACAAGCACAGCGAAGGTTTCATCCGCTTGTTCAGCCTGCCGATGCGCATCCGCGCCCTCTTGGGCCTCAGCGCCGACGCCAAGGCTGCCAAGGCAGAAGCCGCACAACTCGCCGCCGCGCACGGGCTCGGCGCGGTCGCCACCGGTGGCTGCTGCGGCGGAAAGGGAAACTGCTCATGACCACCGCCATCTGGGCTGGACGCCTCGAAGGCCAAGCTGACACGCTGTTCCGTGAATTCAACGACAGCCTGCCCTTCGATCAATTGCTGATCCGGGAAGACATCGAAGGAAGCATCGCATGGAGCAAGGCGCTCATTCGCGCTGGCGTTATCACTGTCAGCGAGCAGCGGTCCATCGAACAGGCACTGGGCGAGATTCTCAGTGCGTGGCGCGACGATCCAACCGTCCTCACCACCGCTGAGGACGAGGACATTCACTCATGGGTCGAGCGGCAATTGGTCATGCGCGTTGGCGACCTTGGCAAGAAGTTGCATACCGGCCGAAGTCGTAACGATCAGGTTGCTACTGACCTACGCCTCTGGACTGCACGGCAACTCAAGTTGCGCCAAGCCGAGGTGAAGGCCGTCATCACCGCCCTCGTCGACCTTGCTGAACGCGAGAAGGACACCGCATTTCCTGGCTACACGCACCTGCAACACGCGCAGCCGATTCTCTTTGCGCATTGGTGCTTGGCGTATGTGGAAATGTTGCGTCGCGACTCCGAGCGACTCGGCGACGCGCTCAAGCGCGTGCGTGTTTCACCGCTTGGTTCTGGTGCGCTCGCGGGCACCGCTTATCCCATTGACCGCGCGGTCCTTGCCAAGGATCTTGGTTTCCGCAGCGCCAGCGCGAACTCGCTGGACGCCGTCAGTGATCGCGACTTTGTGGTCGAGTCGCTCTCCACGTGCACTCTGTGCTCGATGCACCTTTCGCGCATGGCAGAAGATCTGATCTTCTACTCAACGAGCGAAGCGAAGTTGGTAGAGCTGCCAGATGCATTCACGAGCGGCTCCAGTTTGATGCCGCAGAAAAAGAATCCCGACGCGTGCGAACTCATTCGCGGCAAAAGCGGTCGCGCGGTTGGCAACCTCGTCACTCTGCTAGTGACGCTCAAGGGACTGCCGCTTGCCTACAACAAGGACCTGCAAGAAGACAAGGAGCCGCTCTTTGACAGCATGCGGCAACTCAGCCTGTGCCTGCGCATCCTTCCTCCGATGCTCGCCGGGCTAGTGATTGACCGCGACCGCGCGCTCATTGCCGCCGCTGAGGGTTACACCAACGCAACCGATTTGGCGGATTACCTGGTACGTCTCGGCGTTCCATTCCGCGAAGCGCATCATCAAGTTGGTCGGCTCGTGCGCACTGCTATCGCGCAAGACCGAGCACTCGAGGAACTCTCACTCGAAACGATTCGCGAGCAAGCCCCGCAGGCGAACCAGGATGTTTACACACAGCTCACGGTCGGATCGACCCTTGAGAAACGCTCGGTTGAGGGCGGCACTTCCCTGAGCGCGGTTGAAGACGCAATCATGCGCGTGCGCCGCATGTTGCGCGAACGCGCCATTCCTGACCAGGTAGCGGGCGAAGTTGAATTCCGCCAAGCACGGGCTGACGATCTCGACGCCATTTCTTGGCTCGTGGATCACTGGGCCGAACACGGCGAGAATCTTCCGCGCAGCCGCGAAGACATCATGAAGGCCATTCTTGATTTCGGCGTGGCTGTTCTTGATGGCAAGGTTGTCGGCTGCGCAGCGCTTTGGATCTACACCCCACAGCTTGCAGAAATTCGCTCACTCGGCGTCCATCCAGATTCGCAAGGGCGCGGCGTTGGCCACGGCTTGATCCGCTACTTCCTGCAACTTGCCGGACAGTTGCATATTCCCAAGGTGTTCGTTCTGACGCGCGCGCCATCCTTCTTTGAGAAGGCGGGCTTCCGACAAGTCAGCGTGAACAGTCTGCCAGAGAAAGTGCTCAAGGACTGCTCAGCGTGCCCGAAGCGCGAGCAGTGCGATGAGATCGCTCTGATTCATGATGTTGTTCCAAATGGAATTGGATCCAAATGACCGCGGGAGCCACGCATTCGGCGATCGCAGAAACGTCGACCGGACCAGCCGGCGCGGCGCCTCTACTGCCGCTCGGCTTTACCGCGAGCGCAGCAAGCGCGGCAATTAAAAAGCCTGGCCGCAATGACATGGGACTACTCCGCTGTCCGGCCGGCGCAACGCTCGCTGCCGTCTACACCACCAACCAAGTCTGCGCCGCGCCCGTGCAATTGGATCGACGCCACCTGCGAGAAAGTCGTGGGCATTGCAGCGCAATTCTCATCAATTCCGGCTGCGCGAATGCCGCTACCGGCGATCGTGGAATGGCGAGCGCGGTTGAACTTGCTGATGCCGTAGCAAACGCGTGCGAGATTTCACCCGTCGCCGTGCAGCACAATTCCACTGGCGTCATCGGCGTGCAGTTACCGCTTGACCGCATGCTTCCGCAGATTGCACCGATGGCTGCGCGTGCTGAGCATGGCACCATCGAAGAGTTTGCGCGCGCCATCATGACCACGGATACCTATCCGAAGTGGTCGTCGCGCACTGTTGAGTATGAAGGCAGGTCCTGCACGGTGATCGGCTGCGCGAAGGGTGCGGGCATGATCCATCCAAACATGGCCACCATGATCAGCGTCATCACCACCGATGCTGAATTGACGCCAGCAGAAATTGATACACACCTCCGCGCTGCCGTTGAGCGCAGCTTTCACCGCATCTCCATTGACGGCGACACCAGTACGAATGACTCCGTGTTTGCAGTCGCGTCAGGAGCGGCAGGCGCGTTCCCGTCAGCAGACGTCGGTCGAGCCTTCAAGGAAGTGGCGCGCGACCTTGCGCTGCTCATCGTGCGCGATGGCGAGGGCTATGAACGCGGCATCCATGTCCAAGTGACCGGCGCGCCAACTGATAGTGATGCGCTGAGCGTTGCCAAGACCATTGCTTCAAGCCTCCTCGTCCGTTGCGCCGTGACCGGCGGGGATCCGAACTGGGGCCGCATCTTGGCGGCTGCCGGGCGGGCGGGCGTGGTGCTCGACGTAAACAGACTCAGCCTGTCCGTGGGTGGAGTTGCCCTCTTTCGCCACGGATCTCCCGCAGAAACTCCGCTTGCCGATCGCGAAGCCGCATTCCGTAAGTCGATGGTGGAAGTGCATTTAGATCTTGGCGGCGGGCAAGGATCTGAAGAATTCATTTCCTGCGGTCTCACCAAGGCGTATGTCGAGCTCAATGCCGACTACACCACATGATCACTGTCGGCAATCCGCCGTACTTTCGAGCGTTCGACACCCCTGCCCGATGGCTTCGGGTCGCATTGCTCGGAATCACTTCTGTTTGACTCATTGGAACCAATTCACATGAAGACCTTTCGCACTACCGCTCTCATTGGCCTGAGCCTCGCGCTCTCGGCCGCTATCGCACCTATCGCCATTGCGCAGGACGCACCACCGGCAGCCCCGGCGGGTCCAGGTTCCGGCTCCGGCAAGGGTGGCCAGGGCGCGCCCCGTGGCGAAGGCGGCGAGCAGCGCGGTGGACGCGGCGGCGCACAAGCGGTCAGCCTCGAAGGCTCGATGAAGGGAATGAACCGCGCGCTCAAGGCCCTGAAGGGCGCAGTTGGCGATGCATCAAAGAAGAACGACTGCCTGAAGATGGTCTCAGAAATGCAACGCAACTGCGCTGCCTCCAAGACTGCGTCCGTTCCTGCTGAGTACCTGAAGAATGCTGCAGACGCTGCGGCCAAGGCAAAGATCGAGGACGAGTTCCGCAGCGAACTCCGCACGAACATGCGCCTGCTCTTGGATCTTGAGGACGCCATCGTCGCTGGCAAGACTGACGAAGCAACTGCCCTCATTGCCAAGGTCGAAGCACTCCGCGATCACGCACATAAGGAAATGGGCGTCAAGGACTAAGTACTGACCCCCGTCAACTATACGAACTGATACAAGAAGGCCGCCCATCAGGGCGGCCTTCTTTGTTGTTGTTACCAAGCATGCGCGTCACTCGTTAGAACTGCCGCAAGAACCGCGCATCATTCTCATAGAGCCAGCGAATATCACTGATTCCGTACCGACGCATCGCAATACGCTCGATTCCAAGGCCGAAAGCAAAGCCAGTCCACACTTCGGGATCAATATTGACCGCGCGGAGCACATTCGGATCCACCATTCCACAGCCGCCAAGTTCCACCCACTTCCATTCGCCCTTGATACGCATCTTCATGTCCACTTCAGCACTTGGTTCAGTGAACGGGAAGAAACTCGGCCGCATGCGCACTTCCGCTTCCGCACCGAAATAGGCATGTGCGAACTGCACGAGCGTGGTCTTGAGATCTGACATCGTCACACCGCGATCAAGGTAGAGCCCCTCGATCTGGTGAAACATGGAGTAATGCGTTGCATCGTGCGTATCGGGGCGATAGACACGGCCTGTTGCCACCACCTTGATGGGCAGCGACTGCGTCTCCATCGCACGAATCTGCACCGTGCTTGTCTGCGTGCGCAGCAGGCGCTTTACGCCACCCTGCTCGCCCATGTAGAAGTTGTCGATCGCATCGCGCGCGGGGTGGCTCTCGGGAATGTTGAGGGCCGTGAAATTATGCCACTCATCTTCCACCTCTGGTCCTTCTGCCAACGTGAACCCCATGCGACCAAAGACCTCGGTGATTTCATCGATGGTGCGACTCAGCACATGACGACAACCTTCCGCAAGCGGAACACCCGGCTCCGTGACATCGACAATCGGACCGCGTGGACCAGCGGATGCATCGACTGCCGTGCGACGTTCCTCGTATGCGGCCTCGAGCGCGGCCTTCAACTCATTGAGCCGCTTACCAGCAGCGGGCTTCAGATCCTTCGGTACATCCTTGAGGGCCATCATCATGGACTTCAAGCGTCCATTGCCGCCGATCCAAGCGCTCTTCCACGCATCCAATGCCTCCGGGGTCACTGATGCCACCAAGGCGGACTGCGCTTCAAGCTGTGCTTGTTCAAGATCGGCGAGCATCCCCAAAGGATACGGAATTCAATCGGCTCAATAGGTGCCGTCCACCGCCAGCGCAACACACATGCATGCACGGTCTGGAACCAGCTCCCCTGGCCGCACTCGCCGGAGAGGACAGGGCCGCGCTCAGCGGCCGTCCTCGTAAGGCGCTTGCGGGCCAGTAAGAAGGCCGGTTTGGGAAACCGCGCACCCTGGCCGCACTCGCCGGAGAGGACTGGGCCGCGCTCAGCGGCCGTCCTCGTAAGGCAAATGCGGGCCAGTACGAAAGCGTGATGCATCAACGCTAGCCAAGACGATTGGTGCCCCCGTCCAGGGTTCGATTGAGCATGCAAACGCTGCCAACTACGATCCGCGCCCCATGACTACACCCATCTCAACTGGTACCGGCCTCGTCCTACTCGCAGGCGCCGTCGTCTTTCACGCCTTCGTCACCACCGGCGCCGGAAGCACCGAAGCAATCGCCGCGCCCGTTTGGACACCCGTCCTGACTCCCGCGGCGACGGAACCACAAACGACGCCGGCCGGTTCCGCCCCAAGCGCGCTCGCACCCGTGCCTGCCATCCAGCCAATCGGCTTCGCGGTGGTCCCCACGGCAAGCAACGGAAATGGCACCGTGCTGTTCCGACTTTGGCCCAACGGCACGATCGAGCGGCGACTCGTCAACTCCGCCGCTGGGCTCTCGTATCAGAATGGTTGGCAACCGCTCGTCACCACTCCGTGATGCCATCTGCACAACGCAAAAACACGCGCGCCCCATGGGAATCCTTGGGGCGCGCGGAAATTACTTCGTAACAATCACGGAAGCAGCCGGGCTCAGCCCTTCGCAGCGACCGCCTTCTCCTTCGCCTTCTTGGCGAAGGCAGTGCGCTTGTCCGCAACAGTGCGTCGCGTGGACTTGCGTCCCTTGACCTGCGGACCTTCCTCGCCACCAACGAGCTGCAGCATGACCAAATCCGAGGCGTCGCCGAGGCGGCGCTTGTCGAGCTTGATGATGCGGGTGTAGCCGCCCGCGCGATCCTTGTAGAGCGGAGCCACCTTGGTGAGAAGGTGCTGGATCAGGCGTGGCGCCTTGCGGAGCTCGCCGAATCGATTGAACTCGATCTCGTCGGTCGCGGGAAGCTCCCAGAGTCGGCTCTGGGCAGTCTTGACCTCGTCCTTCGTGTTCGGGTCCGCAACCCACGCAAAGACCATG
>CANJHD010000060.1 GCA_947474065.1 Planctomycetaceae bacterium | reverse complement strand
GCCCGGATCCGGCTACACTGAATTTCCGCAAAAACAGCACACGGGAGCAAAGCACATGTCAGCGCACCTCAAGGTCAACTGTGACCGATCAGCAATTGTTGAAGCACTTTCCTTGGCCTCGGCCGTGGTGCCCACCCGCACCACTACCCCCGTCCTCACGTGCCTCAAACTCACGGCAAAGAACGGCGAGTTGGTCCTGCGCGCCACTGACGGTCAGATTTCGCTTGCATTGACCGTGCCGAACGTGGAAGTGATCTCCGAAGGCGAAGCCCTAATCCCGGCCGACAAGCTCGGTCAGATCGTCCGTACCTGCGAAGACTCAACCGTCACGCTCGAAATGGACAAGAACGTGGTCACGGTCCGCAGCGAAGGCAGCACCTTCAAGATCTTCGGATACGACCCCAAGGACTACCCGGTCGCGCGCGAGCCACAGGCCACTGGCGCCTTCGAAGTGACCTCCGAAGCACTGCGCCGCCTCATTGCGCGCACACTGTTTGCCACCGCCGTTGAGAACGCACGGTTTGCGATCAACGGCGTCCTGATGGAACGCAAAGGCAAGCGTATTCGACTCGTTGGCACTGACGGCAAGCGCCTCGCAGTGGCTGCTGGTGCCTGCACCGGCGAAGGCGACATGACGCTCATCGTTCCATCAAAGAGCCTGAACATTCTGATGAAGATGCTCAGCGAGCCCGATGCCACCGTCACCATCGGCAAGGCTGATGGACAAGCGGTCTTCCAAGTGGAAGGCGTGGGCAACCTCGTCACTAGCCTCGTTGAAGGAACATTTCCTCCCTTCGAAGATGTCATCCCAAAGGATCAGGACAAGCGCGTCACCTTCGATGCCGCTGATCTTGCAACCGCCATCCGCCGCGCCGCGCTCCTCACCAACGAGGAATCAAAGGGCGTTCGATTCACATTTAAGGGCGACATGCTGGTGGTTTCCAGCCGCGCCCCAGAAATGGGCGAAGCTGAAATTCGCGTGCCGATGTCAGGCTACGTAGGCGATGCAATTGAAATCGGATTCCAACCAGCATTCATCGTTGATGCGCTGAAAGTGATCGACGGTCAACAGGTGATGATCGAAATGCGCAGCCCGCAGAAGCCGGGCGTGTTTAAGGTGGGACAAGAGTTCACCTATGTGGTCATGCCTGTGAATGTGGTGTAACAGAGCAGCGCAAGAGACTGAGTGCGTGGCTGCTTGACTGCTTGACTGACTGCAATCAACTGCAAACGAAACAGGGGCCTCGACCAAACACGGTCGAGGCCCCTGCTCTTTCAGATGTGCCGCCACTCACGGGCAACGCATCCACTCATTCGTAATTACCGTGCGTAATGCACGCCGCAACCGTACGACTTGGTGGTGGCAGGCGAAACCGCCTTGCCTTCCTTGAGCGCTTTAACCGCGCTCACCACATAGTTCGCTGGGTTCTTGTCGCCTTGATCATCAATCGCGCCCGCATATGCAAGCACGCCCGAGGCATCAATCACGAAGCAATGCGGCGTGGTCTTCGCGCCGTATGCATGACCAACGGTACCGTCGCCATCAATCAGTGCTGGTGCGGAAATCTTGTTCTTAGCCAAGTAATCGCCGCTCTCCGCTGGCTTGTCTGCCATCGATCCGGTGGAGTTCACAAACATGAACACCACATCAGGGTTGATCGCCTTCGACTCAGTCATCATCTTGGCAACCGAGCCGTCTTCCATCTTGCCCTTGCACACTGGGCAGCCAGGGTTCATCCACTCCAAGACAACAACCTTGCCCTTGAAGTCGGACAGGCTGACATTCTTGCCCGCAGAATCCTTCAACGTGAATGCCGGAGCTGGCGAGCCGACCTTTGCGACATCAACCTTCTCTGACTTCTTCTTTTCCTTCTTGGTCTCCTTCGTGGAGTCCTGAACAGGGCTGGCGTATGCCACACCGGTAACGAGGGCGGCAGCAACTCCGAGCGTTGCGATCATCTTGAGCGGATTCATGAATTCTCCTATGAGGCGCACTGCGCCTGGTTGTGGTCATTGCACGCACGCGCGTACATGTCTACGAGCTCACTTCGACGGAGGAGCCTCATCCGATGCGCCCACTCCATTGGCTCCGAGCGAAGTGCCCGGACCAGCCAAGGGGTGAGGAATGGTCAGCCAAACGCACGGATCAGAGGCTGCATTGCCAAGAAGTATCAATCCGGCAACAGCGGGCTGGCCGGGACCCTCTCCGACGCTTGTGACCGTGAATTCAAGGTTAAATTGTTCCCCAGAAACAGTGCCTTCGATCGCCACCGCGCCCTCGGACATCCCCAATTGCATTCCAGGAACGTTGGCCGGGATAAATCGCACTGAGCCGTGTCCTTGTGACGAGCCCTTGATGGACACCTTGCCGTTCTCGAAGCTTGCGAATAGCCGGGCTGATGCCGCGGTCGCTGGGAGCGATCGGCCTCCGAACGAGCCGCCGTTCAACTGAACGCCCGAGCCCGCCTCAACTACAGGCGGCCAGTTGCCACCGCCAGAAAGTTTGGCGACAACGCAGCGCTCCTTACACACCATGACTTTGGCGCGCACCGACCATGCGCCTTGCTGGGAACTATCTCCGTCGCTCTTCCACGGATCTTCCCGGAGCGCGCCCGCTCGGCGCACTGGCACTAAATAATTCGCTGTACGCGAGTAGCCATAGAAGACGCCGCCATCAATGGAACGCACCTCGGGGCGCGGATACACAGTGGCACCAGCCTGCAAACCAGCGGGGAGCGTCAATTCAAACGTCGGTGGATTTCCGTTGTCGCCGGGATTCTCCCAATACACATGCCAGCCTGGCGCGGGACTGATGGTGGCCACCATGATCCACGACTCATCACTCGCCTGCGCCCACCGAAATGAACTCCGCTCGATCCCCTCGGGCGGAACCTGCGCTGAATCCGGTGAATCTGCTGGCGCCACTTGCTGCGGCGCAGCGTCCTGAGGTGCAACCGCAAGGCATGAAACCAAGAGGGCGACGGGGAGAGCGATGGTCATCAGCATGCCAACAGTATCCCCGCCCCGGCCCATCCCCGGGGCGCGCCTTGCGAAATTCGGTGATTACGCGGACACTTCCCGACATGATCACCCACTTCCGAGTGCTTCTCGCCCCATCCGCACTCCTGTCTGCACTCCTCGTCGCCTCCCTCGGATGCGATATCAAGACCAGCGACCGCGATTTGGTGTTCCTCGATCCACCATCGGCTGTCGAGAAGATGCACCCGCGCACAGGCATGTTTGAGAAAGCAGTGGTTGCATGCTGGGTCGATCCGCGCAGTGCTGATGAATACGCAAAGGGGCACATCAGTGGCGCCATCAGTGCGCCGCTCGTTGAAATGCAGGAAACCGTTGTACCCCGATTCGCTGGACACAATCTCTTCGTGGTGTACGGAGATGCGTTCCAAGATGCGCTCGCGAAGGCGGGAGCAAAGCGATTGCTCGAACTCGGATTCAAGAACGTCTATGTCTTGGAAGGCGGCATTCGCGCCTGGCAGAAAGACGGATACACGCTCGTCACTGGCACGGAGCCCGGCGGCGGCACCCCGCCAAAGAAGGACGGCGCCGGAATCAAGCCAGCAGAACGCGGCGGAGTGGAAGTTCCCGAACAGGGCGTGCGGTAACGCGTCAGCGGGCTGAAATCACTTCAACGCTTCAACACCAGCCACGATTTCCGTGAGCTCGGTGGTGATACGCGCCTGGCGAGCACGGTTGAAGTTGCGCTTGAGCGTGCGACCGAGGCCGCCTGCATTGTCGGTAGCAGCCTTCATGGCAACCATGCGCATCACGTTCTCACTGACGACTGCATCAAGAAACGCTTGGTAAAGCGAAACCTTGAGCGAGCGTGGCAGCAAGTCGTTGAGAAGTTCCGGAGCAGACGGGCTGAAATCAAAGTTGGCGTTCGATGCCTTCGCACCAACGACTTCATCCGCCTTCGGAAGCGTGAGAGGCAGAAGCTGCATGACTTCTGGACGCTGACGCGCCGCAGAGATGAAGCGCATGTAGATCACCTTGACGGAAGCGAATTCGCCCGCCACAAAGCGATCAATGTAATCCTGTCCGACTTTCTCAACCGCCTCGTACTGCGGCTTGTCGCCGATGGCATGTCGAGCGCTGACTTCTTGCTTCTGATACTTGAAGAAGGCGAGCGCCTTGCGACCAGAAACATCAACGACCACTTCGCGGCCGTTGGCGCGCATCTCGTTGAGGAGTTTGGTCACCGTGCGAAGCACAGTTGAGTTGTAGGCGCCGCAGAGACCGCGGTCAGAAGCGATCACCAACACCAGGTCCTTCTTGGACGCGCGGTTGGACTGTTCGAGCATCGGATGACTTGCGTCACCGGCTTGCGCCGACACTTTGGTCACGAGACCGCGAATAGTGTCGGTGTAGGGGCGGCTGTTCTTGGCACGCGCGAGCGCGGCCGTGAACTTAGCGGTAGCGATCATCTGCATCGTCTTAGTGATGCGCTGAATCGTCTTCACGGCGCCCATGCGCTTCTTGATTTCGCGTAGCTGTGCCATAGGGGGAGGGATGATAGCGGATCGGGGGCGGTAGCTGCCGAAGTCCTAAATTTATGGGCTTCGGGACAGGCGGCTCAGCACTGCATGCCGTCGTAGCCGAGTTCCACCCCGGCAGGGAGCCGGGCGGACAATTCGGCGTGACGGACGTCGTGGGTCATATGCGTGAACACGGTGCGCCGGGCGCCGAGCTGCGCGGCCACATCAAGGGACTCATTCAGGCTGAAGTGCGTTGGGTGCTTGCGCTCGCGGAGCATGTCGAGCACCAAGACATCAAGGCCCGCGAGCTCCGCCCACGATTCCGGCGGGATGGCGTTGACATCGGTGCAGTAAGCGATCGGCAGAGCGGCTTGCGTACCAGGTGCAGGCAATGCATTCGGTGTTCCTACCGCCGTGTCGAAGCGCCAGCCGAGAATCGGCAACGCGCCATGCAAGAGCCGCACTGGTGTTGCATCAATTCCAAAGAGATGCACTGCGCGACCGGGCTCAACCACTGAAGTCACCACATCTGCAACAAAGCTCTTGTTGACATTGCGATGCGGGCGAAAGATATGGTCATAGATGCGCGTCAGTTCATCAATCACCGTGCGCTCTGCATACAAATTGATCGGCGCCTTCATACTTACGTTGTAAAGACGCGCGTCATCAAGTCCAAACACATGATCAACATGCGAGTGCGTAAAGAGGATCGCATCGACGCGCCGAATGCGGTGACGCAGTGCGTGCGCGCGATGATCGGGCGGGCAGTCGATGAGTATGACGCGCGGCGCGCCAGTGGCATCAGTGAACTCGAGCATCGCACCGACGCGCGTTCGACGATCGCGCTCATCAGTACTTGTGCATGTTGCGCAATCGCAGGCGATCACGGGGACGCCGGAACTTGTGCCCGTTCCAAGCAGCGTGAATCGAACATTGGTGACGCCAGGATTGTTGTCCGCGCCAACCATCACGTGGCCGCTCCGGTGATGGCCTCGCGCAGCGAACGCACCACGCGTGTGGGATCTTGCGCGCCGCACACGATGGAACTCACCGCCACGCCTTGGCACCCCGCCACTAGCAATTCACCGATATTTTCAGGGGTAATTCCGCCGATCGCCAAGTGCGGAACACGCGCGCACTCTGCTAAGTACGCGCGCAGATAGTTCGACCCGCCCGGAGTGATCGCGGGCTTCAAAGTTGTGGCAAACATTGCGCCGACGCCGCAGACATCGGCGCCGGCATCACGCGCGGCGCGTGCTTCGATGACCGAGTGCGTACTGACGCCAACAAGGAGTGACGTCCCCGCCATGCGTCGAACGTCCGCGATAGACATATCGCCCTGGCCAACATGAACGCCGTCGGCACCGCACGCCAGCGCGATGTCCGCTCGATCATTCACGACAACGCTCACACCGGCGGGACGCGCGATAGAAATCACGCTGCGAACGCGCTCAGCAAGTTCATGTGCTGGCATGTCCTTCTCGCGGACTTGAATGCAATCGGCGCCGCCGGCGATCGCCGCTGCGAGCACTTCCTGCCAAGGGCGAACGCACAGCGATTCGGTGAGCAAGACGCATACTCGCCACTGTCGGCGTGCGGCGCTCCCCATGCGCATCAGTAGATCGCGCTCGGCGTCGTAAGCGCGGTAGCGAAGACCCTCAAGCGCGTGCGCCGCGACCGGGTCGATGGTCTTCATGCATTCTTCGAGCGAGCGGAGCGCTTCGCCGAGACGCTTGCCGGCGGCGGCAGTCACATGGTGGTGGCTTGAACGCGCGGATTCATGCTCGCCGTCGATAACCGTTCCAACATCGTGCGCGGCGTCACGATTCGCCTCGAGCCAACCGCTTGGCAGTACCGCAAGTGCGCCCTGCAAACCGTGGCGGATATCTTTGAATTGCGTGCAAAGGGCGGCATCGTCCAGAACAAACCGTGCGGCGTCTTCCAGTACGCGCAGCGCCTCGCGCGCACGATTGGCGTTGGCATCCATTACACGCGCTACCGATTGCATCCCCGAAGCGTAGCAGCGTGGCTATCCTTCCTCTTCTTATGGCCAACACTGATCAGGTCTCCGGCTCCGCGCCAAACAATCCCGACCGCCGCGATTTCATTGCTGCGTCGATCGGAATTGCCGCTGCGGCAGTTGCTGCGGGAACCACCAGCGCCGCCACTGTCTTTCAGTCAACCCCCAACGCATCCAAGGAGAAGAAGATGCCATTCACGCTGCCAGAACTTCCGTACGCTGAGAACGCCCTCGAACCAACCATTGATGCCAAGACGATGAATGTCCATCGCACCAAGCATCATCAGGCGTATGTTGACAATCTCAACAAGGCCATCGATGGAACCCCGTGGGCTGCGATGTCGATCGATGAAATCTGCCGCAAGGCCAAGGATGCGCCGGACGCCGTGAAGGCCGCGGTGCGCAACAACGGCGGCGGTCATTGGAATCACTCGATGTACTGGAAGTGGATGGCCCCAAAGGGTCAGGGTGGCGCGCCAAGTGCAGCGCTGGCTGCGGCCATTGACAAGAGTTTCGGCAGCATGGACAACTTCAAGACGCAGTTTGCTGACGCGGGCATGAAGCGCTTCGGCAGTGGCTGGGCATGGCTTGTGCGCAAGGCGGACGGCTCATTGGTGATCAGCAGTACGCCGAACCAGGACAACCCGCTGATGGAAGGCATTGCCGATGTCACCGGCACGCCGCTCTTCGGCATTGATGTCTGGGAGCACGCGTACTACCTGAACTACCAGAACCGACGCGCCGAGTACCTGAAGGCTTTCTGGGACATCGTCAACTGGAACGAAATCAGCAAAGCCTGACGAGACATTGAACAACAACGCAAACGCCCCGGTCATCTGCCCGGGGCGTTTGCACGTACGCACTCAACAAGATCCGGTGCTGTCCCCCATCACCCCTTCTTCGCCTTCTCCTTCGCAATCCGCGCGTCGAGCGACTCGATGCTGATATCGCCACTGCCGGCGCGCGGGAAGCCCGGCTTCTGCAAGTACGTGTACGCCTCGGTGCGTAGATGACCCATCATGTCATGGCCGCGCCGACGCATACGTTCGGCGCGCAGCGCACCGATATCGATCGGCGCCACTACCACCTTCATGAACGGCCCTGGCTCGGCTTGCGCAAGAATGCGGCCGTCGAAATCAACCACCATGCTTCCACCCGGCCAACTGAAGGGCGGATAGTCCGGCACATTCGCAGCTTGATTCGCTGCCACCACATACGCGGTGTTCTCCACTGCGCGCGCGCGATTGAAGAGCGTCCACCAATCCATCGGCGCCTGCGCGCCCCATGGATCCATGTATGCACTCACACGAATCAACACCTCAGCACCGTTCGCAGCTAACTGCCGGATTGCCTCAGGAAACAGCCAGTCGTAGCAAATTGCGCAACCGAGCTTTCCGATTTCCGTGTCAACCACCGGGAACAGCGGCTCTGAATATCCCGGAATGTCATGCGGACTTGCATGCACCTCCCACGGAATCCATGGGTTCACCTTGCGATACTTGCTCAGCACCCCATCAGGACCAATGAGCAGCGTGGCGTTGAACACCGCACCGGGGTACTTCGGATCTTGCTCAATGAAACTGCCCGTCTGCACATACACGCCGTTCTGTTTGCAAAATCGAAGATACGGGGCGATGACATCATCCGGTCGAAGCGCCGTGTGTTCAAGCAATTCCTTCACCGTGGTGTACATCGGTGCGCAATGCGCGAACTCCGGAAACACGAACAGCCGCACATCATGGAACGGCGCATAGCCAGCAAGCGTTCCCTCCGCCATCTTCACGAGTTGATCAACACGCGCAGGAACATCCTCACGCTTCTTCAATGCCGGCAAAGATGTCTGCATCGCAGCCGCGTAGTACCGGCACGAAGTGGGGTAGTCATGCATGCCGCGGATTCTAGGAAGGCACCGGCACGCGCGCCGAAAATGCACGATTTACTGACAATTTTTATGGTTCGTACTTTCTAGTAACACCCCAGAACCGCCGAGTCTAGGATCCGCGCCGTGACCGACCTTTCCAAACTTCTCCAGCAGAATCGCGAATGGGCCGCGCGCATGGAACTCGAGCGCCCGGGATTCTTCCATCGCCTGCGTGCGCAGCAGCGACCGCGCTACCTCTGGATCGGCTGCTCCGACAGTCGCGTGCCCGCGAACGAGATCATTGACCTACCGCCCGGCGAGGTCTTTGTTCATCGCAACGTCGCCAACCTTGTTGTGCACAGCGATCTCAACGCCATCTCCACCATCGAGTTCGCAACCCGCATTCTTGGCGTCACTGACATCATCGTGTGCGGGCACTATGGCTGCGGCGGCATCGCGGCCGCGTTGCAACCGCCGCAAGATCGCATCGTTGATCATTGGCTGCGCCACGTGCGCGATATCGCCAAGTTCTATCGCGAGGAACTTGAAACTATTGACGATCCGGATGCGCGCGCGCGTCGACTGTGCGAACTCAATGTCGCCGTCCAAGTAGTGCACGTGCAAGAATCACCGGTGATCATTGCGCTGCGCGATCAAGGCCAAGAGGTGCGCGTCCACGGCTGGATTTACGATGTTGGCGATGGACTACTCCGCGACATCACCAGTCTCGTTGAGAAAGTTCGCGCGCGTGAGCCAGGCTGCGCGTAATTAATTCGTGACGCATCATCCTGGAGCAGATTGACAGGAAGAAATGCGGGGAGCGGAGTTAGTGCATCCCAGCAATCATCGCCTCGAACGCCGCGCGGTTTGATTCCACCGTCGCTTGCGGACCAACCACTTTCATAAATACCGTGCGACCCGGAGCCTGCACGATCGCACCGAGTTGCATGTAGCCCGGACGCGGCGCGGCGGCACCCATCCCCATGTAATCGCCCAGACTTTCCACGCGCGAGATTTGCATTCCATTCACAGTTGACTTTGAACGCTTCGACTCCGCCGCAGCATTTCCGGCACGGAACTGATTCGCCCAGCGATCAAGATTCGCGTCCACGGGACCACCATCTCCGGCAGGGAACACACTGAACACCAACTCCGCTGCGGGCGCGTTCACGCCGAGCGCAGGCACCGCATATTGCAACGCTCGGAATTGCATCGATGGCGCAGTCCACACCCACGTGACTGGCTTGGGCATCGTGAGGCCGCCCACTTCGATCTTCGTTTGGTCACCATCAGGCCCGCTCACCGAATATCCACCAGCCTGTGTCTGCGCCGCCGCCCCTGCCGCAGGAGCCGCTGCCGCAACTTGCGCCGCAGCAGCCGTCGCGTTCGCCGGCGCAGGTGCAGCCACCGCGCTCGCGCCCCCGCGCTCTGACTTCACCGTCACCGGCGTCGGCCCCTTCGGCGCGGGCGCCTTCTCACATCCGGACATCACTGCGAACACCACCGCGGCCACTGCCACCACCACCAACGCGCCGCCAACCACTTTCGCGAAGGTAGAGACCGGCATACTTGACCCGCATCCGCACGAACCGTTGCTGCAACTTTGCTTCATGGTTCATAGGATAGGCGCGCGCGCCATGCACCACGAAAGCCCCACGCTGCCCGCACGTGTTCGTCTCACTGGCGCACGGTTCTGGACCGCAGATCCCATGAATCCATGGGCTGCCAGTGTGGACATCGCCGACGGCCGCATCACCGCCGTCGACGCCCCGCCGCGCCCCGATGTGCCCACTATCACGCTGCCCGTCACCGCGGTCGTCACCCCTGGGCTGATTGACGCGCACCTCCACCTTTCCCTTGGCGGCCAAACACTTGCGCAACTCGATCTCTCCGCCGTGCACTCGCGCGCAGAATTCGAATCACGCATTGCAGACAGCGCCCGCGCACTTCCTCCTGGCCGCTGGCTCCGCGCGTTCGGCTGGAACGAATCACACTGGGGCGGCGAACGACCAACGCGCGCATGGCTCCGCGGCGCGGGCAACACCCCGTGCGTTGCCTACCGCATGGATCAACACGCGTGTGTTGTGAACGATGCCGTGCTCGCACTCATCGGCAACGATCCATGCCCCGCCGGTGGCGAAATCGTCCGCGATTCCACAGGCGCTGCAACGGGGCTCCTTCTTGAACAAGCCGCGTGGCAATTGGTGAATCCGCGCGTGCCCACTCCGCCCATCGAAGATCGCCGCGCCGCATTGCTTGCCGCTTTCCGCCACTGCAACAGCTTCGGAATCACCACCGTTGGCAGCATGGAATACGAATCCGATCTGCGCGAAACACACGAATATCTACGAACACACACGCGCGCTGCATGCACCGTGCGCGTCATTGCCACCATTCTCGATCGCGCGTGGCCTGTTGATTTCGCGTGGGGCCGCGCCTTCGCACATGACGAACTCCTGACCATCGTTGGTTGGAAGAGTTTCATCGACGGCACGCTCGGTAGTCGCACTGCGCGCATGCTTCTTCCATACGCCGACGATGTGCACAATCGCGGCATGCTTGTTGAATTTGCAGCGCACCACCCTGATCGCCTACGCGCGTGGGCAAGCACCGTCATCGCCCATGGATTCTCACCGAGCGTCCACGCCATCGGTGACGAAGCGCTGCGCATTGCACTTGATGCCATCGCGCCGGAAGATCACGCACGCGTCGCGCGCTTCGAACACTGCCAGGCGATGGACGACGCGGATCTCGCGCGGATGCATGGTCGCATTGCAAGTATGCAACCACTCCACAAAGCGGATGACGCCCGCGGCGCATCCCCGCGTCTTGGCGCGCAGCGCATGCACACCTTCTTTCGATTCCGCGATCTGCTCACCGCAGGCGCGCGCCTCGCCTTCGGCAGCGATTGGCCGATCGTCAGCTGCGATCCACGCCTCGGAATCCGCGCCGCCGTCACCGGACTCGATCTTGACGGCGCGCCGTGCCGCACCGATCAGAATCTCACGGTGGAAGAGTCCCTGCGCGCGTACACCTGCGGCGCGGCTGATGCGCTCCGTGCTCCAGCGCTTGGTCGCATCGCACCTGGATCCCATGCCGATTTCTGCGTATTTGCTGACGACCCGTTCACCTGCAACTGGGCGAACGCGTTACCGCGCATCATGGCCACCGTTGCCGCCGGTACCACAGTCCACGGAAGCCTTGAGCGGCAAGCCACTGCCACATAGATAGTCGCGGATGCGCTGCCGGTCCCGCGCACGCCCCGTACGCGTGTACCCTTCCTCGCATGAATTGGTGGGTCCACTCTGCATATGAAAGCGGCGGCATCGTCTTGCTCTTTAGCTGGGCGTTCTGGGTGATCTTCTCGATCGTGTTGCACGAACTCGCGCACGGCTGGGCCGCTATTGCGAACGGCGACAACACGCCGCGCGAGATGGGGCACATGACAATGAACCCCATCGTGCACATGGGGCGCATGTCACTGATCTTCTTTGCGATCGCTGGTATTGCGTGGGGACTGATGCCGATCAATCCGCATCGATTCCGCCACGAACGCCGCGGCCGCGTGTTGGTTGCAGCTGCAGGTCCAGCCATGAACTTGCTGCTTGCGATCATCACATTGACTGCTGCTGGTACATGGGCATGGGCGATTGCAAACGGTCGAATCACCGTTGCCGATCACACCGCCGCCAATGTCGCGCAGTTCCTCTTCTGGGGCGGATTCATCAACTTGGTTCTGGGCGCTTTCAATCTTCTTCCGATTCCACCCCTTGATGGCAGCGCGATTCTCGCTGGCGCGCACCCCGCGCTTGACCGCTTCTACAACACGCCCGCAGTGCGTATGTACGGAATGTTGGTGGTGCTGTTCTTCTTCTTCGGAATCGTCGACGTTCCGCTCCAGCGCACCATGGGCCTAGCCGCGTCGAAATATGTGGACTGGGTCGAAGATCAACTCATGGGGGCGAACCCCAAAATGAGCTCCGAATCAGCCCCAAGCGCCATAGAAGATCCGGATAACTCAGTTACCGAGCCAATGCCGCCCGGCAATTGAGTTTGACCGGGATTTCCGCTACCCTCCTCGATTCTCGCAAACCGCCTGCCGAAGGCGCATCGCACATCGGGCCGAGACGGCCTGCCCAACGATGCACCCGGCGCGTACGCAGCACAGTGCTGCGCACACGACCGACGCGGACGCTTCCCGAAAGG
>CANJHD010000059.1 GCA_947474065.1 Planctomycetaceae bacterium | reverse complement strand
GGTCCCCGTGATCGAGATCACCGTCCCTCCCTGCGCGCCGCCCTGAGCCGGGCTGACCGACGTGATCGTGGCCGCGCAGTAGCCCCAGTCCGCAAGCATGATGCCGAGGTCCGCGCCGTTCACCAGACCGTCGCCGTTCAAGTCGCTGCGACATGACTGCCCCCGCGCCGTGGGCGCCACCGTCAGCGCCGCAGCGCACGCTGCGAGTACGGAAAGAGTTGTGAGTGAACGGAACCCGCTGAACAAACAGCGCGGCTTAAAGGACTTGAAGTTCTTAAACCCGGAGAGTTCGCGCGTTGTCATATGTGGAAGTTCCCAGAAAAGATTAAGTTTCCCGCCGAGCGAGAAGATTAGACTTACAAGATACACCGGGAACGCGCACTTCCAATAGAATTTCTGTCAGGAATCAGGATATGGCTACAAGTTAGTGCGGTTGAGGTTTAGGAGCGGCGCAGCCATTCCCGCTATAAATCGCATGCACCCATAGAGGGGTATTCCGCAGCTCAGCAAGCATCAGGATGATGGGGTGTCTTTGGGGGTGTGCTTAAGCTTGGAACCCCAACTCCAGCCTTTGCGGGATTCAAGAAGCGCAATTCGATTGCGTGTTGCCTTTAGCACAGTGGGTCATGTTAGTGGGAGCGGGAAATCTGTCCGTTTGATCTTGTGACGGAAGTCATGAACAGCCACAGTTCGACAGATAGCCCTAGATCCTGCCAGGATCCGCTATGGGGCATTTGCAAGGCTTTGGTGCCCACACGTGATGCTTGGCATTCCCAATGCCTCCTGGGGAACTGTGGATCGAAGTCATGTCCAAACAGTTGTTCTGGTTCCATCTTGCGGACCGTTCAGCCAGCGTTTGTTCGGGCAAGGATCGTGGCTTTTGTTATTTGCACCTGAGCCCGCAGGTGAGGTGGAAGTCCTTGTCGCCTAAGAAAATAAAGACAACTAGTTTCTTGATTAATGTCCGATAACCTATACAATAGGTGTATCAATTATTACGGCTCATGGCCAAAAGGAGAAACATTGAAGATTTCAGATTTGAACAACCAACAGCAACCAGAGTTGCCTTGCCTTAGTTTCACGCGGAAGGAGGCTGCAAAAGTCGCAGGTATTAGCCTTAGCACATTGGATCGGGAGACGAAAGCCAATCGGATACCTCATAAGCGGGTTCGTGGATGTGTCCGGTACCCGAAGGCGGAATTCATTAAGTGGTGTTCCTCGGGGGACAGCGGGACGGCTGGAATGGAGGTGGCAGCATGAGTGCGAATGTTTCAAAGGACGGCAAGGGGTATCGCATTGACGTTCGTCTACCCACTGGTCGGACCACATGTATTCGGGGTAAGAGACTTGGCATTGGGCAGAGTCAAGCAGCGTTCCGCACGATTGCGTTCCATGTGAGCAATCTGATTGGTGCGATCCAGACATCGACCCAGATTCCGAATGAAACCCAAGTGTGGCTTCAGCAGATTGGTAAACCGCTGTACTCAAAATTGGAAAAATTAAAGTTGGTATCGACACGCGTTGAGGATGAGTTAGTGATCCCGTATTTGCAGGGGTACTTCAAACTTCATGGTCAAAGTCGAAAGACGAGCTCCAACAAAGTATGGGGACGAGCCTTATCACATGCTGAACGCTTTTTCCCGAAGGACATGTCAATACGTGAAGTAAACACAACGATTGCTGTCGAATTTCAGAATTGGCTACGGTTGCAAGCTGGACGAAAGCCGGGATCCAAGATGGCAGCTGCAACAATTGGCAAGACCTGCGGCATTATTTCTCAGGCATTTAGTCATGCAGTTCAAGCTGGTGTCATTCCAAACAATCCGTTCTCTGCTCGTTCAATCTCAAAATCTGCTGGTGGTAATTTCCTACGTGATCACTACGTGGATAGGGAGACTGTGCTCAAAGTCATCGGTAACTGTGCAAATGCCGAGGATCGGATCGTGTTAGCACTTGCTCGTTTCGGTTGTCTTCGCATGCCAAGTGAAGTGCGGGAACTTCGGTGGACAGACATCGATTGGATTAAACGGGACATTTACGTCTCCTCTCCCAAGACAGCCCACCATGGAAAGGCATCTCGGCGAGTACCACTGTTCCAGGATTTGTATGAACTGCTACAGCGAGAATTTGAAGCTGGTCCTACTTCCGAGTATCTCCTGCCGAAACTTCGGAACCATTCCAGTCTCAGTACGCGAATTCGGCGAGCTATCGAGAAGGCTGGGATTACCCCTTGGGATAAAGTTCTCCAGAATCTTCGTGCTTCAGGAGAAGAAGATTGGCTTCGTACTCGCGGCGTGCCTCAAGACGTTGCACGGTGGTGTGGTCACACGCCAAAGATCATGTATCAGCACTACATGCGGATAACGGACGCGGACTCGGCTTCTAACGCTGCATTACTTGCAGCTGCGGGTGGTGGTACCAGTGGTGGTGGAGAATTCATGGGAGTGGTGATACCCGTGGTGACATCAGGAGTTCTCACTGGTGGTAAACAATCATCCCCAGCAACCGAAGTTACTGGGGATGATGGCTTTATGGAGTTCGCAGCTAACTCAGGCGAACTCGTGACTGCTGGTGGTGATCTCAGAGATCACCTTCTAATGGACCTGATCGGGCTCGAACCGACGACCTCTTCCATGCCATGGAAGCGCTCTTCCAATTGAGCTACAGGCCCAGCGATTGGCACACCAGTAGGTGAGCCGAAGTGAACGGAGGATCATACCCGCGCATCCGTCACGCACAAGCGCCGCAGGCGTGAAACACGCGCGCGGCGCTTGGATCAATAACACATGGACAGACAGCGTGTGAATTGCGATTCGCGGGCCGTCACTGCGCTGCAGTGATCGCGTTCACATAGTCAGCCTTCGGACGAATGCCGATCCACTTGCCAGCGGGCAGGCCATTCTTGAAGAGGATGACCGTTGGGATCGATTGAATGCCAAGGCTCACAGCCAACTCCTGCGCACTGTCGATATCTAACTTTCCAACTTTGGCTTTGCCCTTTACTTCGGTAGCAACGAGGTCGATCGTTGGGGCAAGCATGCGGCACGGTCCGCACCACTCGGCCCAGAAATCCACAAGCACCGGAACGGTCGACTCGAGAACCTCAGACTTAAAGTTTGCGGCGGTAACAGTGATGGTGTCGGGTCCGGCCATGGTGGTCGCTCCTGCGGGGTGATGCGCGCGCTTGGTTCCCGTAACGAACGGTCTACAAGCGCGCCCGGGAGGGAAATGGTAGCCCGAGCGAGGAATTGGGGAATTGCACGAAAGTCGGGCATTCCGCGTGCCGATGCCCAATCCGTGACGACACACGCGACCTACGAGCACTGGCTTGTCCACCGCAGCGAGACTGGCGATGTCCGGCATCGCTTGCACGCACCCGGCATTGTGAGTGTTGGACGCGGGACGTCCAACATATTGGTGCTTGCACATCCATCAGTCAGCCGCGACCACGCCGCTTTCGAGTGGACACCCGACGCGGCTGGTGGCGGAAGGTGGCGCATCACTGATCATGGAAGTGCATCCGGCACACGCGTCAATGATGTACAGCTAGTGGCGTTCCAATCGTTGCCGTTGTCGCACGGAGATCGCGTTGCCATTGGACCAATGGACTTTCAGTTCCAGCGTCCTGCGGCGACGGATTCGCTGACGATTGTCGGCCGTGCTGCGCCGCGAACCTCTGAACGCATCGATGCGCTTGCGCCCGCTGCACTTGAAGCGAAGCATCTTGATGCAGTGCTTGCAATCGGCGCAGCAATTCACGCAGCAGGGAATGATCAATCAGTTGCAGACGCGGCTGTTGACGCAATCGCTCGCATCAGTGGATTTTCTGAAGTGGCGTTTGTTCAGCAATCAACCGCTGATGGAATGTTTGCAGTTGTTGCCTCGCGCGGCCCGCGCGCTGCGCATTTGCGCCTCAGTCATAGCGTTCTTGCCCGCGCGCGGCTTGGTCCGGTAGTAGTTTCTGACGGATGCGAAGCAACAGCTGAGCATCACACCCTTGCACGCTTGAACCTTTCCCGCGTCGTGTGTGTGCCGGTGGAACTGGGAGATCGTTTCTTCGGCCTGTTGTACGTGGCTGACGGCGGTGCGTTCCGAACCGCCCTTGAACCAGTGGCCGCGCTCGTGCGATCCGTTGCGGCAGTGGCGGCACTTGCCCTTGCGAATCTCGAGCGGCTACGAATCAATGCCGCTCTCGAAGCAGAGCGATGCGCCATGTTTGATGGCACCATACAGGCATTGGTTGCGACCATTGATGCGAAGGATCCGTACACGCGCGGTCACTCTGCGCGCGTTGCAGACTTTGCACATCTCTTAGCCGTCCACGCTGGACTGAACGAAGCAGATGCAAATCGCGCACGACTTTGTGGCCTTGTACATGACATCGGCAAGATCGGCGTCAGCGAAGAAGTGTTGCGTAAGCCTGGGAAGCTCACGAATGAAGAATTTCAGCAGATTGCTGCACATCCAGTCATTGGGCACGACATTCTGCGGGGTATTCCGCGCATGAGCGATGTCTTGTGTGGAGTCCTGCATCATCACGAACGCTTTGCGGGTGGCGGTTACCCGCACGGAATTTCCGGAGAGAACATTCCGCTCCTCGGGCGACTCATTTCGATCGCCGATGCACTTGATGCCATGACCACCAGCCGCACCTACCGCGGAGCGCGCCCGATGGCCGAAGCGCTTGAAGAAATCACTCGCTGTGCCGGCACTCACTTTGATCCGGAGTTTGCGAAAGTCATCATCTCGATAGACCGTCGCGCACTGCAGAGCGTTGTTGGAATGCATGTATTCGGAGCGCCTGCAATTTCCCCCCCGCATGTTGCAGGCAGCGCAGACATTTCGCTCGCCCGAATTCACCCCGGTGCGACGCGCCTCACCGCATAAGCCATTCGGCGTAGCCCAAGCCGCAGCACAAAGACCGTCCATGGTGTGTTGCCGCGACCGCGAAGTGCTTTTTGCCACGCATCCGGATCGCAAGCAGCGCCGCGGGTTCGCACTGTGACAATGCCTGCGTCGCGTTCGGCGAGCCATGCGGCCACGGATTGCTCGCGCGCTGGTAGTTCTTCGATCACCTCAAACTGCTCGAACCATTCCGCACAATCAGAGGGCAGCGGAGCGCTTTCGTCTTTGGTCAAGATTCCGAGTCCAGGTGCGGCATCCACGGCATTCAAGCGATCGGCAAAGAGTCCCAGTAGCTTGGCGCGCTCAAGCGCAGGATCGGGAACCAACAGCATGCGCAACATTCGTGACTCGCCAGTGGGTGCATCCCCAGGAGTTCCACTGACCGATGCACCACTACACGCACGCGATGCGGTGTTTGCCCCTGCGGTCCGAACCAGCGCTCCCGACCAAAGCACTTGTTGCAACAGTCGACCTGATTCGCTGATGAATTCCAGTTCATCTCCAGGCGCATGTTCGCTCGCCTCGAGGTCCATTCCGGGACCAAGCTTGATGGCGTAGCCAGTGCGTCCGCGCAACAATTCTCGAAGCGTTTCGAGTGCCGGCAGTAGATCAGCAGCGCGGAAGATGCGATTGCCACCGAACGAACGGCGCGCTGGATCGGCGTGAGCGAACGGCGCAGATCCGGGCGCTTGGAGGACATCGGCAGTACGCACGCTGACGCCTGCGTTGCGTGCAGCCATCCATGCCCGCAGTGGATCAAGGTCAACACCACTGGCCTCTGCAACGCGTGCAAGCTCCATGAGGTCGCCACCGATGCCCGTACATAGGTCGTCGATGCGCAGCGCGCCCGCGGCTTGGAATCGCGCTGCTTTCCAACGCGCCGTCGCTGGCGAACTCGACATTTCTACGCCGCTGCGATCGCACCACAGCGTTTCGGAACGCGCTGTGAACTTCGGACGCGCGCGCAATCGTGCGATGGAAAGTTCTATAGCGGCATTCACGGTTTCCGATGGCCACGTTCGGCGCAGGCGCTCAATGACTGCGGCGGATGGTGTGGAATCGATACCGCGCAACGCATCAAGAAGCGGCAGTGCGGCAGGCGAAGCGAGCGATTCCCAAGCGCTGAGCGCGCTGGTTTCTGTCATCGCTTTACCGCTTCTCCATTTGTCGCGCACTGGCGGCATCGCCAAGCAGCACGGAGAGCGAGCGCAGGTCATCGGTGGAGTCGAGCACGATCTTCACAATGATGGTGAGTGGAACCGCGAAGAACATTCCGGCAATTCCCAGCAGGTATCCCCAGACCACCAATGAGAGCAGCACTACGAGCGGTGAGAGTCCGAGCCGTGAGCCGAGCATTCGTGGTTGTATCACGCTGCCAATCAGGACACCAGACAAACCTTGCACTACAGCCATTGCGATTCCAACGCCCCAGCCATGCGTGACCAGTGCAACCACTACTACCAAGAAACTAGCCACAATTGCCCCGATGGTGGGGATGTAATTCAGGAAGAACACTAAGAAGGAAAGCAGAAATGCAAATGGAACACCGAGTGCAACACAGGCAATTCCATTAATCACCGCAAGCACCACGTTGAGTTGCGTAATCACTACGAGAAATGATCGAATCTTGTCGACCACATTTCCAAGACCGCTGCTCTGCATGGCGTGTGGAAACGCAACGCGCATTTTGGCTGGAAAGCTCGATGCCTCAGCGATGATGAACGCGCTGACGAGCAGTACGAACAAGAAATTCTGCAGCACCTTTGCCATGGAAATCAAGATGACATCAGCAAAGTCAGCGATCTTCCATCCATGTGTTTCGCGAAGCACCCGTTCAGTGTCAATGTCAAGGCCGCGCTGCTTGAGTGACTCAAGACCGGAAAGTAATAGCGTGTCAATACGCTGCTCGTATTCCGGGAGCAGCGGTTTAATGGATGCCGCCGATTGGCTGAGGTAGTAGCCAAGACCAAGTGCGCCTCCGATGGTGAGCAGAAGCACAATGAGAAGTGCCAACCAACGCGGTACTCCAAGCTTGCCTTGCAAGAGAGCCAAGGGCAAGATGGCGATCATCGATATGAATGCCGCTGCCAAGATGGGGGTAATCACTCCCGCTGCTTCGCGTATTCCTGCGGCGACCACCACGATGGCGGCGAGCGTGACAAGAATCGAAAGTCCACTGCCGGCAGCAGGTGTTGCGGGTGCGGGGGTTGGTTCCTGGAATGGCATGAAATCCTTAGTATTCAGGAGGTTTTCTTGGGAGTAACCGGCGCAGCTGGCGCGGTAGGTGTAGCTGGCGCAGCGGGCACAACGGCTGCCGGTAGTGTTTGGATGCGAATGTCTCGGTACTCCACGTGGTCACCATGACCAAGGAACCCGATCTTTCCATTGGCGCGACGTGCGCCGGGATGTTCTTTCCCGCTCAGTGTCCCTGATTTCAGAGCAGCATCAAGATCGACGTCAAGGATCACCTTGTTGTTCAGCGTCACCTTTGCATGTCTGCCATCAAGGACAATCTCTTCATCGTTCCATTCGCCCACTGGATGCATTGCTTCAGCGGCGCCCTTGGATGGCGCAATGCCGTACACGCTGCCGTGGTGCTGCCAATTCTTTAGCCAGCCTTTGTACTTCTCATTGGCATCATCAAGGATCTGAAACTCCATTCCTTCGTACGCGGCGTCGCCCGTACCCGGAGCGCGCACGCCGATACCGTTGTTTGCGCCAGCCGAGAGTTTGAAGCGAAATCGCAGCACGAAGTTGGCGTAGTCGCCCGTGGTGTAGAGGTCGTTTCCCTTCGGTCCGCAGGTGATGGAGCCGGATTCCACCGAGTAGCCCGTGGTGTCGCCGGTCCAACCGCCGAGGTCGGTTCCGTTGAAAAGCGACACGAATCCCACCTCTGTTGTGGGTGGTGCGGCCGTGGTCAGGACCATCAGCGCGGAAAGGAGCGAAGAGCAAGCGATCAGCATGGTGGCACGGTACCACGGGAAATTGCGCGATTACATTCGGGCGTGAGCAAGTCTGCGTCATCAGAGAGGGCTAGGATTCCAGCCGATGACAACAGACCACCGGATCATTGTGAGCAAATGCCGAACGATCGCTCTTGCCTCGTTTGTCGCAGTGTCCGCATCACTTGCAGCAGCAAGTTCGCCTGCGCCGCCACTGGCGCCCGCAGCAAACAGCGCTACTCAGGAAGGCAAGGTCGCGAAGCCAGCGCCGATGCCGAAGCTCAAATTGCAGCGTGTTGCCCCTGAGGTGGTATTGCGGCGCCCAGTGCAAGTGGTGTTCGAGCCCGGCAGCGACAAGCGCATGTATGTAGTGGAGCAAGCGGGCCGCATCTTGGTGATCGATCCTGCCGACCGCGAGGCCAAAGATGCGCCAGTGTTTCTTGACATGCGTAAACGGGTGAATAGTCGAGGCAATGAAGAGGGTCTGCTCTCATTTGCATTCCATCCAGACTTCGCTAAAAATCGAGCGTTCTTCACGTACTACACGGCGATGAATGACGACAAAAAGCGCGTTGAGATTCTTTCGCGCTGGACCGTTGATAGTGAGACGCAGGTTGCCAAGCCGGACAGCGAGCAGATTCTCATTACCGTGGATGATCCGTATTCCAATCACAATGGTGGAACGGTTTTATTTGGTCGGGATGGAATGCTCTATCTCAGTTGCGGCGATGGTGGTGCTGCGAACGATCCATTGTTCTCTGGGCAAGATCTCGGATCGCTCCTTGCGAAGATCTTGCGCATTGATGTTGATCATCCGGAGGGTGACCGCCCGTATGGGATTCCCAAGGACAACCCATTCATTTCTGTTGCTGGCGCCCGCCCGGAAATCTGGGCGTTCGGATTGCGCAATGTGTGGCGCATGTCATTCGACCGCGTTACTGGCGAATTGTGGGCCGGTGATGTCGGGCAGAATCAATACGAAGAAGTAGACGTGATTGTGAAGGGCGGAAATTACGGATGGAATGCACGCGAAGGGCTGCATGAGTTCCCCGGCGGCCAGCCAGGAAAATTTGGAAGCGACTACATCAATCCGATCGTGGAGTACTCACACAGCGATGGCGTCAGCATCACTGGTGGATATGTTTCGCGTTGTGCCCAATATCCAACAATGGACGGCATCTACCTGTACGCCGATTTAGTGTCGTGCCACATCTGGGGACTGCGAGCGGAAAAGGGCGCGCTGCTCGCTGGTCCAGAGATATTGCTCACCACGCACAATCAACTTCCCACGAGCTTTGGGCAGGCGAATGACGGATCGCTTTATCTTGTCACCTTTGAAGGTAGTCAGGATCCGCGCGCAAAGGGTGCGGTTTGGCATATTGCGCCAGCGCAGTAAGCGCATAGACTTCCCGCATGCTCTCACTCGTCGCTCGTTCTCGGATTCGAATTGCATCAGGTGCTTTCAGTCGCACTGGAGCGCCGGCATTGTTGTTGGCGCTCTTGTTTGCCTGCGATTCGGAGAATGACGGCGACCTGTGGGGCGACTCGATGTCCCCGACGCAGATGCAGCGCGCTGACCAAGGGCCTGGTCCAAGTGGGAATCTTTTCACCACAACGCAGGGCGACAGTGACGATCCATTTGTTGACGACCAGAATTACCCATTCGTAAGCGGCCCATGGTGGTCAAATCCCGCGTACAACGGCGGCTGAGTATGTCGGTCTGAGTCCGTACACTCCCGGTATGCCGCGGCATCTCCTGCAACTCGAAGGCCTCGATGCGGTCCAGCTCACCGCGATCCTCGATCGCGCCGAAGCATTTATTCCAGCCGCTCGCGGCGAGGTTTCTGCTGCTCCTGTGCTTGCAGGGCGCTTGGTAGCCAATCTGTTCTTTGAAGATTCCACCCGGACGCGCCTGAGTTTCGAAGCGGCTGCGGCGCGCCTTGGGGCGCGATCCTTGGCGCTACAGGGCTCAGGTTCGAGCGCTAGTAAGGGCGAGACCTTTCTTGACACAGCCCTGAATGTTGAGGCACTGGGCGTCGATGCAATTGTTGTCAGGACCAACCTCTCGGGCGGACCAAACCAGTTAGTTCGCCATGTCCGTTGCGCCGTCATCAATGCGGGGGATGGTCGACACGAGCACCCAACACAAGGCTTGCTCGATTGTTTGACGATTCGGAAGGCATTGGGAGCGATTAAGGGCGCAAATGTTGCGATCGTGGGCGATATTGCCAACAGCCGGGTGGCTCGAAGTGCGCTCCATGCGCTGACCACCCTTGGCGCATCCGTTCGGCTGATTGGGCCGCCGACGTTGTTGCCCCGCGGGTTCGCGTCAGTTGCAAAATACGCCGAAAACGTATTCATTTCACACGATCTTGATTTGAATTTATCCAATCTTGATGCGATCGTGATGTTGCGCGTACAGGCGGAACGCGCAGCAGGTGGAGCTATCGCATCAGATTATCGGCTGCAATATGGGCTCACGCGTGATCGTGCGAGCCAGCTGCCATCTCACTGCATAGTCATGCACCCAGGTCCGGTCAATCGTGGTGTCGAGGTGGACGACGATGTTGCTGATGATCGCCGTCGTAGCCAAATTCTCCGTCAAGTCACTCACGGGGTGGCCGTTCGGATGGCGGTTCTTGAGCAGGCGATACTAAGTTAGAAGTTTGTTCGGGTCATCGATGCAATAATCAAGGGAGATGATGGTGAAGGTACCCTGCGGTGCTTGCCGATAGCCCATGCGTCTTCTCGATTTAGTTCCTCGGGCGGCATGGTGTTATCGATATCGGCCGGCGCCATTGGCTCCGACCTTCCTCCGAAGAGGCTTTGTGACATGACTTTGGCCAGGACTGTGAAGCCAACCCGTTCAGATCGCCGCGCAGTTGGCACTTCGGTTCCGCTGTGCTTGGCACTTGGCTTCGCACTTTGTGTGGCGCTACCTGGCTGCGATTACGACAGCTGGATGGATCCAAGTCGAACTGGCTACTTTGAGCACACGCCCACATCGATCCCCATCCTTCGCAAGATTGATGTTATTGAAGTTGACGAAGATGCGTTCGCTACGGAAATGGGTCCACCGTCTGCATCAGATTTGGTCCCCGGGGCTCCGGAGTACATCTTTGCTGCAGGTGACGGCATTGATGTGCAAATCAATGATTTGTTTCAGGTGGACAAGGCAGAGCAATTCAAACGAACGATTGATCAGTCTGGCAAGATATTACTTCCGATTGTTGGATCGATTCAAGCAGCGGGAATGTCGCAGTCCGATCTTGTAGCAGCGATCACGGAGAAGCTCAGGCCGATCATTCGCGATCCGCGTGTTGATGTCACGATCGTTGAGGGTCGCGCGTTCACATTCATGGTGGACGGAGAAGTGCGCAACGCAGGCGTATATTCGCTCTCGCGCCCAGACTTTGATATTGAACAGGCAGTTGCACTTGCGGGTGGAGCCAACCAAGGCGTTCGCCGCGTTCGTGTCGTACGAACGCTTGCGCGCGATGATGCCCCAACGAAAGAAACAACTACGGACGCCGGGTCGACATCACCTGAAAAACAGAGTGGTACTGCAGCAGTTGGGCAGCCCAATCCCGCAGTAATTCCACATTCCGCCGGCGCGCCAGTCACTCCGGCCGAACAGCCGCCGAGCGTCGACGACCTCCTTAAGCAGATTCAGGCTCCACCAAGCGCGGCCCCTGCGCCAGCACCTGCTGATCCGAGCCGACCTGCTCTTCCTGAGCCACCAGTAGCGAAGCCACTCGAGCCGAGTCCTGCGAGCCCTGGTGCGCTCCGCTCACCATCGATGGTGGTCGATGTTGACCAACTTGAAGCACCGAAGGTTGCCGAATCACCGGTCGTCCATTCGGATGCCGCTGTTCAAACTCCGCCGACACAAGTGTCATCCGCTGAGGCGCGGTATGTCTTTGACACTCAGAAGCAGGAGTGGGTGTTTGTTCCAGCGGGTAACGGCGGACCATCGGGTCCTGATACCAACCTCGCTGCGCCCAACTCGCCCGAGGGTGCACTCACGGGCGGTGCAGCGGCAGAGTCTGATGGCCGGGCACTTAAGCAGCCCGTGAATTTTCGCCTCTCCAACGGACGCAAGACGCGCGTCATCATCGTTGACTGGGCGAAGTTGCAGAAGGGCGACCTGACACAGAATGTCTTAGTTCGCCCTGGTGACAAGATCCATGTCGAAAGCGATATTGGTGTCGTGTACATCGACGGCGAAGTGGCGCGTCCGGGGGTTTATAACTTGCCTCCAATTGGTGAACTCACGCTGAGTCGCTTGGTCACCGCTGCGGGCGGCCTCGGACAGATTGCTATTCCTCAACGCGTCGATTTGATTCGAAAGATTGCGCCCGATCGCGAAGCAGCTCTGCGCGTCAATTTGGCCGCGATCCGCAATAAGGCAGAGCCCGACATTGTTATGCGCGCCGATGACCACATCATCATCGGAACCAACTTCTTCGCAACCCCGCTTGCGGTGATCCGCAACGGCTTCCGAATGACCTACGGCTTTGGATTTCTCATCGACCGCAACTTCGGCAACGATGTATTCGGACCTCCTCCGTACACGCAGCCGTAATTCGTCAAATGTGTCGAACCCAGTCCGAGGGTGGGCGTAACAACGCTAGCACTGATCCTCGGAACGAAGTCGGAGCCTGGATCCTTGCATGACAAGCAGTTCGGCCAACAGTCCCCAACCTCGTAATGCCGCGCCTGACGCGGCGAGTGTTGTTGTTGGGACAGTGGAATCGTTTGATGTGCCCGATCGCGCAGCATGCGCGTGGGGCACGCTCTTTGTGGTGGTCTTTGTTGCTACTTTCTTCGAGTTCT
>CANJHD010000058.1 GCA_947474065.1 Planctomycetaceae bacterium | reverse complement strand
CCTGAAAACAGGTCTGGATGACCGGGCGCCGGGCTGGTTCTGTCTGCCAAATCGTCCAACTCTCGCTGGAATTCGCCCATGGTGCTGAATTGGTAGTACTCGCTTGCAAAGCGGATGTACGCCACGTGGTCCACCGCGCGCAACTTGTCAGCCACGCGCTTGCCGATCGCGCGGCTGGGCACCTCGCGCTCAAACTCGCGGTGCATCTCTTCTTCCACCTCGCGGATCACGCGTTCCTTCTCAGTCGCTGGCACCGGCCGCTTACCGCACGCCGCCACGATGCCGCGCATGATGTTCTCCGGATTGAACGGCACCCGCGTTCCATCACGCTTGATCACCATCAATCGCTCAGTGCGCTCCACGCGCTCATACGTGGTGAACCGCTTGCTGCATGCCAAGCACTCGCGACGACGACGGATCGCATCGCCCGAGTCGCTCGGGCGGCTGTCGATCACCTTGTCTTTGTCGCGGTTGCAGTAGGGGCAGTGCACGGGGGAATTCTACTTCGCTGAGCTCGCCGGCACGGGACGCTGTTCGGGGCCATACGACTGCATACTGATCGATTCCCGCCCGCCCAAGGCGCGACGCGCGCCGATTGGGGTGGCCGCACCTGGCAGTCTGGAAAGCGCGCCGCTCCACTTGCTCACTGCGGGCTTGGAATCCGCGGCGAGCGGCGCGTCAGTCCGGACCGTGCTCACGGCATCTGCGGCGACATCCTTCCCGCATGCGAGGAATTCGTTTCCATAGATCGCAATGTTTGCGCTCCGCTCTATCTCAACGGCAACAGGAAGTGTGCGAAAGGAATTCGACGCGATGGTGTGCAATTCGCTCGCTGTGGAATGGCACTTTCCCCACGGCGAATTGACGAGCTGCGGATCCTCATCCCACCAGAGTCGGATGCCGATCGCGCAGCGTTCAAACACATTGCCGGTGATCTGTATGGATTGCCCGTGCTCAATGTTGATGCCGCCGCGTTCATTGCCAGAGCCGCGATCGCCGCAGGCAATGAAGTGATTTCCATCAATGGCACCCAGTGAGGAATATCCACCCCAGAGCCCGCAGATGGCAGCGCCTTCCACACTATTCTCGCAGAACAGATTCCCCTTCGAGAACGTCATTTCCATTCCGTGCGCCGCGGCAAACGAGAAATCATTGCCGACCAACAGATTGTCATCGCATCCTGGCGGCGGAGAGTTCGCAGCGACGGCATCGCCCGTGCCACGCGGCAACGCAGCGAGCGACTCATTACCAGCGAATCCAAAGAATCCATCGCCGCAATGCGTTGCACTGTTGGAAGCAAACACATTGCCAGTGCATTGCTCGAAGCAGAGAATGCCCGCCGAATCTTGACCGCGGTTGTAGACGCCGTGACTGTAGCCACGGACGCAGAAATCAAAGGCATTTCGGCACACCAGATTCTGGTTGCTGCGCCACAGAGCCAAGCCCCAGCCGGAGAGATACGAGCAGTCGCAATCAACTACCTGCGCTCCGTTGACGCGGTCGAGGATGATTCCGTTCTGACCGCCGCAGGCGCGCACGCTCGCGATGCGCACTTCGCGCGCGCGTTCAACGCACAGCGCGGCGCCGTAGTTGTTGCGCCATTCCCCGCCGTCATTGACGTGCGGCCATAGCCAGTCTTTCTCATTTTCTTTCTGTGGCGTACTGAGTAGCCGCGGTCCCCAATTTCCAGAGAGATTCAGGCTACGGAACTGCGCAAAGTCACAGTCCGACGCATGAATCGCCACCTTGTATCCGCGCACCGAGCCATTCATCACCACGACATGCGGCGCAGTCACGCGGATTCCCGTTCCGGTCATCGCATCCGGCGCCGTTCCATCGGTGCATCCTGCGAGCGTTCCGCCACCGAGGTCCACGATCACGCCCGCGGTATTGATGTGCACCACGCCATCGCCGTTCGCGTCAGTCACAGGCAGTACGAAGCGAAGGCGGCACGATCGATTAATGACGATGTCGTCACGGTCAATCACGATCTCAGGAAGATTGCCCGGAACTTCAGGCGCCGTGGCGGTGCGCTCCCCACCAGAAAGCGTTGCCTGCCACGGCGGTTGTTGCGCGCACGGAGGTGTCGGCGCGCAGCCCGCGATCAACCATGCCAAGCTAGCAACGCACGCCGCGCAAGCGCTACGCGCTGTGCGACGACGCACGATCAGACTTCCTCGATCTCAGTGATCTTCTTCTCCAAGAACTCATCGATCTTCTTGGTGTACTTCTTAGTCAACTCGTCCATGCTTTCCTTGGCGCTTTCTGCCTGATCTTCAGTGACCCCGGCCTTCTTGTCGGCGAGCATGGCATCGATCGCCTTGTTGGCATCGCGGCGTTCGTTGCGAATGACTACCTTCGAATCCTCCGAAGCCTTCTTCACCTGCGTGATGAGTTGCTTGCGGCGATCGGAACTCGGAGCAGGCACGCTGACGCGCACCGCCGGACCTTCCGCCATGGCGCGAACGCCGATGCCGGCAGACTCAATCGCCTTGACGATTTCCGTCTTTGAACTCGGATCGAACGGCTTGACTAGCAGCGTGGTTGCATCGGCAACGTTGATTGCCGCAAGTTCGCGCAGGTCAGTGCTCGAGCCGTAGTAATCCACTTTGACGTATTCAAGCAGGGCAGTGGTGGCGCGACCCGTGCGCATGCCGCGAAGTTCGCGCTGGAAGTAATCCACGCTGGTGCTCATGCGGTCTTCGGCTTCGAGAAGTGTTGTATCGATGTCCATGTTTGTATGCCTTTCAATTGACGCTCTGCCGCGCCGGTTTCAGTTGGTAACAACAGTGCCGACCGACGAATCGCCCTCAAGGACGCGCTGAATGTTGCCCTTGGTACGGAAGTCAAACACCACTACTGGCAGTGAATGTTCCATGCACATGGTGAGCGCGGTGAGATCCATAACCGCGAGTTTCTTCTCGATCGCTTCTGAGAATTTCAACTTCTCATAGCGAGTGGCCTTTGGATCCTTCTTGGGATCAGCGGTGTAGATGCCGTCGACCTTGGTTGCCTTCAAGACCGCTTGCGCGCCGAGTTCAATCCCGCGCAGACTGGCACAGGTATCGGTGGTAAAGAATGGATTGCCGGTTCCGGCGACCAAGATCACCACGCGCCCCTTCTCTAAATGACGGATCGCGCGCGCGCGAATAAATGGCTCCGCGACGGACGGCAGGTTGATGGCACTCATGACCCGCGCCTCGACGTCAACGTGGGACAGCGCTTCCTTGAGCGCCAGGCCGTTGATGACCGTGCCCAGCATGCCCATGTAGTCCGCAGTGGACTGGTCAACCTTGCCGGTTGCAGCAAGGCGCGCCCCGCGGATGATGTTGCCGCCGCCAACCACTACTGCCAATTGCAGCGGGCTAGCCTTGCGGTAAGCGTCCGCGATCTCGTCCGCAAGGAGACCAAGCTCCTCAGGATCGATGCCCAATTCTCCGGGCTTTGAGAGGCTTTCGCCGCTCACTTTCAGCACGACTCGTTCGAAGCGCTTGGCCACGCGTCCTCCAGTTTGATTGTGGCGCACGAGCGCCGGGGGGCGGCATGGTAGATGCCCGACCGTCATCGCGGCGGCGCAGGAAATGGGGCAGTTCGAAGCGGCTTCGACCTACCATAACGCCGTGGCCGAACAATCGCCCATTCTTGCACCCAGTAAACCGATAGACGCTGCCGCACGCCCCGGCGGCGCACGGGCATGGACCGTTGGTCTGCGCTGGATGCTCTTAGGCTTGGCGCTCAGCCTGCCAATTCACGGCGCGCTTCTTGTGTGGCTTGCCGTCACCAACATTGAGCGCGCAGGTGCGCCGCGTCCCGGCGAGGCGATGATCGAACTTTCAGTGCTGCCGGAAGACTCTGGCGATTCAGAGACAGCCACTGCAACGCAAGGCACCGACGCGCCGCAGAGCCCCGAGATTGCATCTTCAGTTGCTCCGTCTTCACCGAGTGTGAATGACGATCCACTTGCCGGCGCACTCGGTGAAGGAACCGGGCTCGGCGAAGGCGGCGCCGATGGATTCGGCGGGTTCGGTCCGGGCGGCGGTGGTGGCGAAGGCTTCGGTGGTGGGGGCGGTTCGGGCGGCGCGGGTGGTGGTGGAGGCGGTGGTCTCAGCGGTGGCGCGGGCGGCACAAGTTTCTTCGGCGTCGGCGGCCGCGGAACGCGCTTCGCATTTATCGTTGATAAGAGCGGCTCGATGGTCAATGGTCGCATCGGCGAAGCAAAGCAGGAGCTGTACAAAGCGATCGTTGCGCTGCCGGACTTTGCGTCTGTGTATGTGGTCTTCTATGACAGCGCAGATCCGTGGGCGTTCAGCGATCGTTGGGAACGCGTTCGCTCCAGCATGGTGAAGAAATTAAAGACGTGGCTGAACAATGTGGGGCCCTCAGGTGGCACCGAGCCAACACCAGCATTTCGCGCCGTATTTGCGCTTGACGCGCGCCCTGACGTGATCTTCTTCCTTTCCGATGGCGAGATTCCGCCTGAGTCGATCGCGGAGATCAGACAGATGAACGCCCGCGGCAAACGCGTGACGATCAACGCGATCGCATTCGGCGATGAATCAGGCAGCCAGCAGTTGCGCCAAGTTGCGCAAGAGGCGGACGGCGAATTCCGACAGGTGCGTCCCAAGGGCGCCGCCGGAGGAAATCCGCCGTGATGACACAGTGGAATGCGCGGCGAGCAGAGAAATTGTGTGGCACTCTGCAAGCGCGCTGCATGGCGGTGTCACTCGTCATGGCGCTCGTCATGTGCGCCGCACCTCTACGCGCTGATGTCGTTGAGTTGCGCGGCAGTGCGCCGGCGCTCGAAGGAGAGATCGTCAGCGTTGGTCCTGCTGGGATTGTGCTACGAACGCAGCGCGGCGGACTTGAGCAACAGCAGTCCGTTGCATGGAGCGATGTCCGCGATGTCCGTGGCGCGGGCGTTCCGAAGGCCGCTGCGCAGTGGCGCACTGCGGGTGAAGAACTCTGGCGCGGGCGTATCCGTGTGGCGCGCGGCGACTGGATGTTTGCGCTCGATCCATTGCAGCGCGCGTTCCGTGCTTGGGATGGCGCCGCGCCGAGTGCGGATGGACTCGCGGCAGCAGCAGTATGCGCGGAGGCGCTGCGCCGAGCTGGGCGTGCCGAAGAATCACTGCGCGCCTCCTTTGAGGCAATTCGTCTTGCACGCGCAGGGGTTGTTGCCCGTGAGAGCTCTGACGCGCGGATTCAAGAAGCAGTGTCACGTGCAGTTGATGTGCGCATGCCCGTGCCGCCGGCACTTGCGCCCGGTGCGTTCGATGTTCCTGCAGCAATTCGCGCGCGCGCCGTGCTTGCAAATTTCGATGCACATGGTGATGCAGGACTCGCCGCAGTGGTAGCTGCATATGCCGCGGCGCTTGATGTTTCGCCACGCGTTGCCGGTGTAGGAGAGCAAGGCGCTAACGGAGATCGACCCGCGGACGCCGAACCGAATGTGCCTGCGGCAGCCGCCTCAAGCACCAAAATCGACGCGGCCGCAAAGGCAACCACCACCGCGCTCGAAGCGATGCGCGATACGCGCTCCGCTGATCCAAAGCGCCGCGCTGCTGCGCTCGCAACGCTGGCTCGTGTGCGTCGATCGCTACCGATTTGGTTCGAGCCATGGGCGCGATTCGCTACCGGCGTTGCGTTCGCATCGGACACGGACCAAACTATTCACGACCGCGGGCTCGTGCTGCTTTCGAGTTTGGTTGCCTGCGATTCACTCAATCAACCGTTGCTCGCTGCGCGCGCCGCCGCGCTGTTGCCGCAATTCGCTGCCCGCGCAGTCAATGGAACTTCCATCGCGCCGCTTATCAGCGCACCGCAATCACGACCGGACTCTGCGGTTCCGAAGGACATCTCTGATGCAACCTGCGCATGGCTTGAAGCGCGTGGCAGCACCGATTTGGTGATCGCGCATCTTGAGGCGCAGTTGGACAACGAACCCGAAGGCGACGGGCGATTCACGTTGGTGAGTCGACTGGCTTCCATCATGGCCGCGCGACTTGAGCGTGAAGACGACGAATCGCGTCGCAACGCGTTGATGGCGCGCGCCATGTCGCTCGTGAAGCGTTTCGATGCGGGCTCGGAACCGTTGCGATTGGTGATTCTGCGCGCGCAACATCGCGCAGCGCAGCGCACCGCTGAGGATCGTCGAGCGGGTCGCGGCACCGATGCAGAATGCGAAGAGGCTCGGCAGCAATTTGAATCACTGATTCGCGAATTCACCGTGCTTGCGGGTCGAGCCGATCGCGCCAAGACGCTCACGAGCCGCGATGCTTCCACGCAGGTGGGAATTGCCGCCGAGCAGTTGGTGGCGCGTGCAGCGCGTGAGGAAGAAACCACCCGTAATGCGCAGTTTTTCCGCGCATGGGCGGGGTACTACTCCGCGTGGCTTGCGCGTGAACTCGGTCATCCGGATTGGCGCGAGCGCGGGCAGCAGTCGATGGGTTGGTTTGCCAATCTCATCGAACCAGGCAAGGTCGCAATTGACCCGAGTGAAGTTTCAGTTGACCTGCGCAGCAATGAAGGATTTGCAAGTTCCATTCTTGGCACCGCACTCGCGTCCAGCCTTGTGCAGACTGGTGCTACTGCCGACGCATGGTTTGCTCTGCTCGCTTCGCCGGGCACGCATGGCTCCGTGCGCGCAAAGTTGTCAGCGTGGCGTATCGCTTCCTATCTTGATCGAGGTGAACTTGAAACCGCGCTCGCGTTCTTACGGAGCGAGGGAGATGGACCACAGGGCGTGGCGATGGCATTGATCGCCGCGGCGCGCGCTGGCCGGCATCCCGATGCTCCTGGCGCTGCGGAGCTCTTGACCGAAGCGGTCGGTCGACTGGTTGCTGCAGGAAAGTTGCGAGAGCTGTCATTGATTTCGCTTGCACCCGGTGCTGAGGAAGCGGGGTCGGGCGCAAAGCTCTTTGCAGCAGTGCGCGCCGCTGCCGAGGCGAATCGATTGAAGGAAGAGGGGAAGACCGACGAAGCCGCTGCCGCGTGGCAACGCGCGGCAGATCGCATTGCTGGCGCTATCGGCCCCGATGTTCCGCCGGCAGTTGCGGCGGGGGCGCGTTCGCTCAATGGATATGTGCTTCGTGGGGCGGGGCGACCCGCAGAGGCGGCCGATGCGTTCTTGCAGGCTGCAAAGGAAATGCAGGGCGATCGCGCCGGTGATACGCGTTGGCTTGCAGTGCTGTGTCTTGATGAGGCTGCGCGCCTTGCGGTCGGCAATCCAGCCGCTGCAGCGCGCATTGCAACAATAGTAGATGGAATCATCACGGAACTTCCGGACACTTCGGCAGCGGTGCGTGCACGCGCGTGGCGTGTTCTTCATACGGATGTTCCTTCAACTGCGGACATCGACGCGCTGCTGAGCGACACCGTTGCGGTTGAACTTGCGCCCGCGGCGCGACGCGCAGCGCTCGACGGTCTCTATCGTCGCTTCCGCGCGCTCGCTGGAGATGAACGACGCGTGGCAGCGCGGCGCGCACTTGCAGCTGGCGATGACGTTGCTGCCGGCGGCAGCGAAGAAGGAACGCTTGAACTGCGCCGTCGTCTTGAGATGGCCATCACTCTTGACGACCGCATGCGCGCAGCCGATGCACTGACCGCACTGGAGACGCGTTTGCTGGCCGACTCCGCGGCGTTGACTCCGCCGCCATCCACCGCGAGCGGGCCGGTGGTTGACACCGCGCTTGCCGCTGAACTCACCGCGCGCCGGGCGCAGATTGCTGCGCTTGATGGTCGACTCGATGACGCTCGTGCGGCTCTTTCTTTGCTCGAACCGGGTTCGCCGTGGGGTCGGGTTGCCGCGCAGTCACTCTTGGGTACGGTGCTCAGGAATCCAACATGTGGACCGGAGATTCGAGCCGCGGTCGCCAAAGCAGTGATTTCCGGCCAGGAAACACCGGGTGCCACTGAGGCAGCCATGTGGATGCGCGCGGAAGCGGAATTGCTCCGTGAGGGCAAGCCATCGGTTGATCGCGTGGGTTCTGAGCGCGCTGGCTCCGCCGCGTTGGCGAGCGCGCCAAAGTCTGCGCTACTACTTCTTGCGAGTGCGGACATGCGCGTCGCATCTGGTGACGCTTCCGGTGCAGCCGCATTGTTGCAGCAGGTTCTTTCAGCAAACGCTGCTGGCACCGAGCCCTGGTTTGAAGCGAAGGCCATGCAGATTGAATCCGTTGCTGCCACCGATCCCGCGCGCGCCCGATCGCTTCTTGAGCAGGTTCGCCAGCTCGGAAATGGTTTCGGCGACGGTGCTGCAGCCGCGCGACTGGCATCGCTCGATGGGCGTCTTCCGAAACCGACGGTCGATGGTCCGGTACGCGCACCAGTGAAGGCAACTTCCGCGAGTGGAGGTCTCCGATGACGCAGCTCGGTGGACCAAGCGATCGTCAGCGCGTCCTTGATCAACAAGTGATGCTGATTATTCGTTCGGGCGGTGGTTGGAATGCGCGAACGCGGGCGCGGCTTGCTGCGTTCGCTCGTACTCGCGGTCTTGACTTCACGGCCATGGTCAATAGTGCGTTGCGTGCAGTTTCAATCGGGCACTTTGTTGGTCGCATGCCTGCGGTGACAGTGGCCGGCGAAACACCAGAAATCACAACAGCGGTGCCAAAAAGCACGCGTCGCATGGAGTTAGCGATTGGGCTCGGTGTGCTACTGCTAGCGATGGCCGTGAGTGTTGCACTCGTGTGGTTTGCTGTTGATCGTGCTGCTCGGGCGAACGCAGATTCAGCAGCGCGTGTGGAAGTGGCGTCACGGAAATCGCTCCTTGAGCCAACCGCTGATACCGACGCAGGAAAGCGAGGCGGAGCGGACGCTGCATCGCAAGGGCGGTCTTCTGATCAGCTCGCCAAGAAATCATCCAACACGGCGCAGTCCGCGCTCGCGCGCAACACCCCGCCCGTGCCGGCGATGTATTCACGCCCTCCGCTCCTTCGTGTTGATGCATCGCCGGAGTGGTCGCGGACCGCTTTGGAAACGATCGCGGCAGAGGAAGCCGAGTTGCTTGCAATGCAGGCGCGCATTGTTGGCGGCACTGCGCCATCAGAAGCGGACCGGGCAGCATGGAGTCGATCCACGGAAGCGTTCTGCGCTTCGTGGCCACTTCTGAATACGCGCCGCCGCGAATCTATCTTGGAAGCGATCGTTGCAGTGCATCCGCGACTTGGAAACGCTGAAACGCGACTGTCACTCCGCGCGCCACTCGAAGTGATGCGCGCGGTCCGTACCGATACCCCGGAGGCGATGTGGCGCGGCAGTGGCGCCGCTGGATTGATCGCCGCACTTGACCTTCGTTCCGCAGGCGGCGCGCCACTTGCGTTCGGTGAAGCGGCATTGGATTGGCTTGTCCCCCGCACAAAGGCAGCGTGCGACGCAGTGTTTGCTGGTGATCCAGCGCGCGCATCCGACGTAGTTGATTCCTGGCTTCAAGCGACCGAAGCGGCGACATCTTCGGGTCCGTTGCGCGACGAACGTGATGCGCGGATTATGTCGCTCATAGACATGATGCTGCGCCGCGGTGCGCCGCTCGAGCGTCCAGGAATTTCTGCTGACACCGCTGGCACGCTGCTTGATGCGCTCGCTTGGACGGGCGATCCCGCGCGACGCGGGCGAATTTCTTCTGCATTCCGCGTGTGGCTTGAGGATCCAACGGTGAGCGCAATTGCGCTGCATGGTCTCACCAGTGTGTTGGCTGCTCGCCGTCCGGGAGTGTGGTGGGAACCGTGGCTTGTTTCTGGTGCTCGTGCAGATATGGCAGATCGAACGCGCACAGCAGATCATTTTGCGACGTCGCTGTCGGCTGCATCAGACGAAGTAGCTACTACAAGTGATGCGCCTCGCATTCGTGGCGTCCGTCCTGAGCTCGTTGATCGATGGGTGCGCGTGTCGCAACTCGTGATGGCACGCACGCCAGCCGAGGATCCCGCATTCCGAATTGCGCATGCCGCCGAGCTCGTAGCGATGGTGGAGTCAGCACGCTTACTGGAGCGCGGACGCACCAGCGATGCGGAGGCGCGCATTGCGCAGGTTGAGGATCCGCAAGGTCTTGCTCCGGATGACATCGATCGCTGGAAGGGGCGCGCAGAACGTGTGGTTGGTCGTGCCCCCGCCACTGACGCGCGGCTCGAGGCTGATTTGCGCTCCCGCACTTCAAATGACGACAAATTGGCGCTACTGCGCTCGCTGCGGACGCGCGCCATTGGGGATCTTGGTCCGGTCGACGCTGCAACCCTTGCGCGTGAGGCGCTCGCGTCGCCGTCACCGCAGTTGCGATCCGTGGCGCAGGGAGTGATCGCCGATGTACTGGCGTCTGGACCAAACATGGTGTCAGCGCTTTCGGCAGAGATTCCATCGGCTGTTGATGTGTCCGAGGCAGCAGCGCTGGCGGGGATCGTCTCCGGCCAGCCAGTTCCGCGCGGTCCGGATGATCGACGTCGTGCGGCGGCCATGCTGCTTCTTCTTGATCACTACGCCGCACTTGTTCCATCCGAGCAGCACCGTATCGATTCGGTTGCGCAGGAGTTCACGCTCAGTGCGAATTCTGCAACGCGCGCGCTGGCTGGTCATCCAGTGAGTGTCGACGCGAGGCCGGAGGTTGCATTGCGAACATGGTTTGATGCGCGAGCGGATGAAGCACGACCAGTTGTCCCGGCATCCGAACTCAAGTCGATCATCAGTGCCGCTGATGCTCGCCGTCGTCTGGCTGCATCCGGCCCGCAAGCGGCCGTTGCAGAACTTGTTGGAATCCTTGAACTTGACGCTGCGCTCCTTTCTGAACGCATGCCGCGCCGACACAGTGCAATTCATATGTTGCTGCAACGCGCAGCCGCTGATCGGGTTTCCGCGCCTGATGTGTATGCGCAACTTCTATCAACGTCACGTGCACTCTTAGAGATTGCCGTTCTCGGCATTGCGCCGGAAGGGCAAGTGCAATGATGCGATTCACGGCAGCACTCGCGATGGGTATTGCGATGGGCCTGTCCGCATCCACCGCAGATGACTGGCGTACCGAACTCGAGCGCCGCCTCTCCGCACTGCGGCCGGAACGCAGTGCCGAATACCTAGCGCTTGCCGAGGATGTGATGGATCGAGCATCCACAGCCCCGGCGCCTGACGTCGATCGCGCGCTTGCGCGGCGGCTTGCCTCGCTCGCCGGTGCCATAGACGTGCGCGAAATGGGGCGCAGTGCCGCGTTGTTCTTAGTGGAGCATGCAGCTCTCGATGCCGATCGTTCTCGCATGCTTGCACTCGCCGCGCTCCTCGATCCATCGTCCGACGTGCGTGTGGAAGCCGCTGAGCGTTCCGAGGCGGTGATGTCGCTTGTGCGCGCATTCGCGCTGTATCGCCGCGGCGAAGGAAACCGTGCCAAGGATGCGTTGGCAAGCGGCGGCGCAGCGGCGCTGCTTGATCGTCATCCAGAGATTCTCAAGGGCGGCAGTGCGCGCTTCCGCGCCGACTGCGACGCGATGCGCACGAGCGGTCCGCCCGCGATGGCGCAATCGCAAGTCGAAGGACTGCATTCGCTCGCATCTGGTTCTATTGCCGGTGCGCCACGTTCATGGAGCGAAGCGATCGCGCGCGTTGGTCCCGGACCGCTGCCGGAAGTCGATCTCAAGGATCCGCGCGCATTGTTCGGCGTCGATCCAAACCGTTGCCTGTGGGACGGCAAAGGTTGGACGGAACGTCAGCCTGCGCCGGTCGTCGTACCCGCGCCGGTCACGGTGCCTGCTGCGAAGCCCCGCGGTTGATGATCATGTCACGGAGCTTTGCCCGCTGCGGTTCATCAAGGATCTTGGCCAGCTCGCCGAAGATGTGCTGCCGTTCGCGCATGGAGTACGCGCCCGGCTCGCGCTTACCCTGAATCTCCTGCACGCCGATCTCCATGAACAGGTTGCGCACCTTCTCCGTCTGTTCCGGGGTGAGGTCGAGGCGTTTGGTGACGTCTTCAAACTGCGCTTTGCGGGATTCCGCGCGTTGCGTGATCGTGCGCTTCACCATGCCGCCGATCGACTCGAGGCGCATGCGGAATTCCAGGCGTTCGTCGGCCTGCTGGTTGAGTTCGCCGGTGACATCTGGGAAGACCTCCCGGCGCAGTTCCGCCTTGCGTGCGGCATGCCATTCGGTCACCATGCGGCGTGCCTCGGCCTGCTGCTCGGTGGTGAGGATCTCGCTGCACTCGTCGATGAACGTGCCCCGCGCCGTAAACGCCTGCATGTCCGCAAAGAGTTTGCGGATGCGCCCGAACGCCGCCGCGCGATCGGCGGGTTCCATCGCGCGCATCGCCTGCAGGTCGGAACCGGCCGCGAGCACCTGGTCATAGTGCGCCGTGACGAAGTCGGAGAAGGCCTTGCTGCGTGCGGCTTCGCGTGCCTCCACCGCTCGGAGGGATTCGTCATCGAGTTTCAGTTGAAATACGGCGGCGGTCTCCGGTTCCGCATCGAGCGGTTCGAGCATGCCATCGAAGCCGCGATTGATGATGGTGGGTTTGGCGTCTGCCGGGGACGCCGCGACCGACGGTCCGGCAAGGACTCCTGGCGGGGTTGGTACTGCAGGCGCCGCGGGCGATCCGGAGACCCCAGTTGGCGGGGCGGTGGCAGCGGCCGGAGGGGCTACGGCGATACAGGCACAGATAGCGATGAATGCAAGGCTAGACATGGAGGGGCGAACGACCCGTGAGGTTGGGGTATTGCGTGGCGCTGCGGAATTCCAACCCGCATCGCCACGCCAATGCCTAGTCCAAGTCAGACCTTCGCAAGCGCCTGTTCAAGGTCCTTCAGCAAGTCGTCCGTATGTTCAATTCCAACGCTCAGGCGAACCAGGGAATCGCTGATTCCAAGCTGCTGGCGCTGCTCCGGGGGCACGCTCGCGTGGGTCATGATGGCGGGGTGTTCGATGAGACTTTCCACTCCTCCAAGACTTTCGGCGAGGGCAAAGATGTGCACGTTCTCCAAGAATCGACGGCTTTCTGCAATGCCACCCTTGAGGAAGATGGTGATCATTCCGCCGCCTGCGGGGGCGCCGTCCAAGCGCATCTGTCGCGCCGCAAGAGCGTGCTGCGGATGACTCGCGAGACCTGGATAGACAACGCGCTCAACTTTCGGATGCGCCTCAAGCCACGCAGCGATACGTGCCGCGCTGGTG
>CANJHD010000057.1 GCA_947474065.1 Planctomycetaceae bacterium | reverse complement strand
TGCATGCGCGGTCTGGAGCCTGCTCACCTGGCCGCACTCGCCGGAGAGGACTGGGCCGCGCTCAGCGGCCGTCCTCGTAAGGCGAATGCGGGCCAGTAAGAAGGCGTGATGCAACAACGCGCACCCCAACGACCTGCCCAGAACAAATCGTGCCACCTTATCCAGGATGCAATTTGCCCCCGGGGTTACTTGGGGCGCCCGCGCCCAAGGATCTGCAGCGTCACCGTATCGCTCGCCGTGCTCAAGTCAATCGTCCCGTGCGCAGTCCAGACGTACCCAGCCGGGTAGGGCATGCTGCTCGCGCCGGGGATTGGCGCCGCAAAACCGTAGCAAATGGGCAGGAACTGGTTCAATTCATCCCAAGTGCCAAAGGTGGGCCAAGGGCGGTCGACTGCAAGGCCGCCGCGTATGCCGCCACGCAGGTCGTTTGGACTGAACGGCACCCAGCCAGCGCCGGGTAGGAAGAACTCGCACCAAGTCACCAGCCGCGCCCGTGACGCGCCTCCGCTTGAACTCTGCAATTCGGTCATGCCCAGCACCACGCGCGCCGGAATGCCCGCAGTCCGCAGTACCGCCACGCATGCCGCCGCCACATCGTGAGTGGTTCCCGTACCAGCCTTCATGGATGCCCATGCGCCGTTGAGGATGAGGCCGCGCGGAAACCCGTTCTCGATGCGCATGCCGTCCGAGTCAACCGCCGTGTACGCCTGCATCGTGGCGCGGACCAACTGTTTGGCTGCAATCCAAGGAGTAACGCTGCGCAGGTTGCCGCCAGTGACCTTATCGACGAACTTCTTGAAGTCCTCGTTGCCACTCTCAATGCCGGGTTGCGGCTTCAAACTCTCTTGCACCTCCGCAGGCCACTCCGCAGGCCAGGTGATACGCGCAGCCGCGGCCTCGTCAATAATGGATGCCCAGCACTGCTCAGTCCACGTGACATTCCATCTCAGACTTTGACCCTGGACGTCGGGAATGGAGATACCAACCGCTGCCATGCCCTGCGCCAGCCCTTGCCGCATTGACGTCCGTTCCGCGGCACTCTTGTTCTTTGCTCCTTGCACCCAGATTTCCGTCTTGATGCTCGTGGGGTCTACTTGGCTCCACGTGGACTGCATCACCACTGGAAGCCACACCATGATGTTGCTCAGTTGCAGGGTGACGGTATCGCCCTTGCGAAGGCTCGGCGCCCAGAGGCTGGCATCGAACCGCGCTTCCCAGATGCGCGCATCGACGCGCTTGAGCGGCGGCTCTGGTGGACGGCCAGAAATAGTTGCGAAGGCGGGCGCGCTGACTGGCGGCGCGATCAGCAGGGCGGCGATGGCAGCACCGATCAACATCCCTACACGATACGCGCCTCGCTTAGACATGCGCGCAGTCAAGTTCCCAATCACCAACAACTCTTACAACACGCGCGGCAGGCCGCCGTAAATCCACACCGTCAGCGCGTTCATGAACTCAACGAGTAGCAGATTGATCGCCACAATTGCGACGAAACTAACAACAAACGCACTCGTGGCTGCCCGTCCGACACCGGCTGCGCCCGGGCTGCAGGAAAAACCCTTGTAGCAGGAGATCAGCCCGATTGCGGCGCCGAAGCACGCGGCTTTCAACAGCCCGTTGAGCGGGTCGAGCGTTACAAGAAAGAGCGACGTGTAGTGCCAGTACTCGCTGCTCGGTACACCGTAGAGCTGCGTTAAGACTGCCCACGCGCCGAACGCACCCAAGGCGTCGCTGTACACGGTCAAAACCGGCGTCATCACCATGCATGCCACGACGCGCGGACCAACGAGCCGTGCAACAGGGTTTGCTCCCGCGGCTCGCATGGCATCAAGTTGCTCAGAGATGCGCATCGCGCCGATCTCAGCAGCAATGGCGCCGCCGACGCGCCCGGCAACCATGACCGCTGCCAAGACTGGCCCGATCTGCTTCACCACATTTGCGTTGATGATGCCACCCATACGCCGCTCGGCACCGATTGCAGCAAACTGCGTATAGCCCTCCACGGAGAGGATCAGTCCCACCATCAACCCAGTGAGTGCCACGACCGGTATGGACGCCGTGCCAACTTCTAAGAGGAGCGGTGCCAGTTCTCGCCAGCGCAGCGTTGCGCGTGGCGAACGGATCAGCGCGCCGAGTGCTTGCCCGGAGAACCGCACGAAGATGCCGAACCGTCCGATCGCATCATGAACGCGAAATCCAAGCGCGGAGACTGGGGCGAGCGCGGCAATCAGCATGTGCGGAGTCTAGGGATGCGCTGGCAATTGGGTACGTATTGGGAAACGGTGATGGAGCTGGTGCGCGTCTGTGCAACGGATTGCCACAAGAAAAACACCGCGGGCCCGGCATTTCGGCCGGGCCCGCGGGAAGTGTTGGAATCAGCGCAGCGTCAGTCCGCTGCGATCATCGGTCAGGGGCATGCGCCCCAAGCGCCGAGGAGGATGCCCAAGTCAGCGCCATTCACGATGCCGTCACCGTTCAGGTCACGCTCAGTACCGCCCCAGTCGCCGAGCAGGATGCCAAGGTCGGCACCGTTGACGACGTGATCGGCGTTGAAGTCTGCCGGGCAAGCAGCACCCGTGCAGTTGGTAGCGCATCCAGCAGCCTGCGTAACGCAGATGGCATCCCATCGGGTGTTGCAGCAGAACGAATCAAGACCGCAGACATACGCGCAGCAGCAACTGTCGGCGCAGAAGCCGTTGCCGTGAGCAACAGCGCAGTCGCCAGCATTTGGGTCGCCGCAGGTGTAAGTGGGTGCTGCGTAGTTCAGCGAGCCCGGGGTGTCCTGGAAGCCAGGGGTGGTGGCAGCAACACCGATGAACCAGGTGCCGTTTGCTTGCTTGATACCCATGGTTGGGCCGGCGTAGGTGGTGATGACTGTGTCTTGATTTGCGTCAGAGCGAATCATGATGTTGTCAATACGGTTTGTACCACCTGGTTGGCCGGTGGCCATGGTGTCAATGAATCGGAACATCACTGACGCCTTGTTGCCTGCATTTGGAATGCTTGCAATGATCTTGCTGCCACCCGTCCAACTCGCCGAGGCGAGCGTGTAGGGTTCAAGTACCGTCGTGAAGGTTGCTCCGCCGTCGGTACTCATGTCCACGCGGAACGTGGAAGGGCCAGTGCCACTGCGGTATTGATCCCACTGCAGGGTAACTCCAGCGAAGCCCTGCGTTGATGCTGTGACTTCGTAGTAATCATTCAGCGCCCAGCCGGTGCTACTGAGCGCGTACGGAGCGGTAGGAGCCAGACCTTGGGGGCTGCTGTAAACGGATGTCGCTGATGCATGAACGCCGCGCAGGTTGCTGCCTGTGAGGTTGGCACCCTGGTCAGCAGGACCATAGACATACGTACCAGTGGTCAAGGTGCCAGTTGCCGCGGTCGGAATCGTCCAGAGCGCGATCGGTGCACCGCTCGTCTGGATGTATCGCGAAGCGTACGGGCCGCAGGTGTTGGTGCTGTACCACCAGTCCTGGTTTCCAGTTGGAGTAGTGCCGTTGGTTTCCTTGAATGCAACGCTGTCGAGGATGGCGGTCCACGGAGTGATGTCAAGGGTGCCGTCGTCGTTGGTGTCAAGGTCTTGACCGCCGGTGCCGTCGCTCGGTGCGCGCGTCTGGTAGGTGTCTGTGCCGGTGAAGCCAGAGACAAGCATGAAGGTCATGTTGTCCGGGGACTCGATCTGCGTGTCGCCTGCGCTGCCGGTTGGAGTCTGGTAGCCCCACGGGATGTTCGTTGCAGCTGGGTCGATGGCGAAGGGGAATGCGCCGGTGGCTGGATCTGCACCAGTGGCTGGTGGCGTCGGAACGTAGGCCGGGTTTGCTCCTGAGTTGTGGAGAACCAAGTAGCCGTTGGAGCCGATCACATCAGTGGCTGCAAAGCGATAGATCCACTCGATGACGCCGGTCTTGGTCGTGGCAGTACCGTCGCCAACGATGATGACCGTGAGGCCAGCCATCGATTCGCCGGGTGCGCCCTTGAACTCGATGTACTCGGCATTACCACTACCGGTGCGAACCTCATTAATCTTGACTGTTGACTGAGCAAGGGTGGCTGCCGTCATGCTGAGGGCTGCTGTGCCCATCATCGTGATGAATCGCATCGTGATAATCTCCAGGTATGGCTTGTAATAACGTCGAGTGCCTGCCGTGTACAGAGCGAGGCTGACAACGAGTCTAACTCGACAGTGCAGAAACGCACACATCAATTGGATGGTTCGCTAAACATGCGGTTACTCGGACGTTATTTTCGTGTTCAGACGGACCACGGCTGGATGGCCGGGGGGATTGTTGCCGTGTTTCTCTGCAGCATGTTGGGCTGGGGACTGCAGCTCTGGCCGGGAGTACCGGTGGGCGGGATTTCAGATTCGAGGTTCGATTCTGAGCGCGCTGCACTCGATTTACAGGCGTTTGTAGGCGCAGGAGAGCCTCGCGTGGCGGGGACTCCGGCCGCCGCTGCGGGGCGCGATCGGCTTGTTGAGCTCCTGGCCGCGGCGGGGCTTGCGGCGGACCGGCAGCCCATGCATATTGAGCGGCGGGCAGGGGGGGTGGACTTGGAAAATCTTCTCGTCCGGGTGCCGGGTCGAAATTCCGGCCCGGCGGAGGTGCTGGTGGTCGCCCATACCGACAGCGCACCCGGGGCGCCCGGTGCTTCGGACGACGGCGCTGGCGTGGCGGCGGCGCTCGGCATTGCGCGGGCACTGCTTGCAGAACCGGCGCAACATGATGTTCTGATCTTGCTCGCTGACGGCGAAGAGCGCGGGCTCTTGGGCGCGCAGGCCTTCGCGGCGCACGTGGAACAGTCGCCGCTTACGGCGTCGCTCCGGGCGGTTGTGAATATGGACGCGCGCGGGGCATGCGGACCGGCATTCATCTTTGAGACCGGACCGCAGACGGCGTGGCTTGCAGAACTCATCGCGGAGCGCGTGGCTACGCCGCGGACGAATTCACTCATGGGCGTCGTATATGCAGCCATGCCCAACGGCACCGATTTCACGGTGTTCTTGAAGGCGGGCATGACGGGATTCAACATCGCCTTTCTTGGTGATGTTGCGGCGTATCACACAGCCTTCGATACGGTGGAGCGGCAGTCTTCATACTCGCGTGATCACATGGGGCGCACCGGTCTTGCATTGGTGCGTTCGCTTGATGAGCGATTGCCAGCGGGCGAGATACCAACTCAACGCGCAGTGTTTGGTGATGTGCTCGGGCAATTCATAGTGCGGTGGCCCGAGCAGTGGACGCTTGTCATGGTGATAGCGAGCGCGCTCGCGGTGGCGGTGGTTGCTGCGTGGAATGCGGTGCGATCACCAACGGTGCAGCGTTCGCAGCCCATTGCCGCGGAGCGTTCGCGCGCACCTGGTCGCGGGGCGGCACTGGCATTGCTTGCGGTGTTTGTGCAATTATGCGTGATTGCTGGCATTGGTTGGGGTTTCGCTGCTGCGACTCGTTTCGCCGGACTCACCATGGTCACTGCCGGATCACGGTTACACGCCTTGAATGCGTTGCTCTTGGTGGCAGCGATGGTGATGGCGATCGGCGTGGGCGCGTGGCTCGCGCGGCGACGGATTGATCCGTGGAGCGCGATGCTGGGCGCGTGGGTTCCGTGGTGGGCGCTTGCTGGGACGGCGGCGGTCGTGACACCGGCGGCATCGTTCCTGTTTGTGGTGCCGGTGGTTGGCGTGGCACTCGGCGCAGTTGCTGCGGCAGTAGCTGGCAGACTGGCGGGCAATCGCGGTGCGGATGTGCGCCCGGCGGCGTTCATTGGTCTAGCAGTTGCAGCGATCGTGCTGTTGCCAATGGAGCCCGCGTTCGTTGATGCTTTGGGATTCCAGTTCGGTTGGTTGAACGGTTTCCGAGCAGCATTGCTCGGTGCAACACTGGTGCCGCTGGTGGTGGCGACCCGGAATCATGTTGCTGCGCGCGCGATTCATTGACTGGCGCTTGGGAAACAGGAATGCGAAAAAGAGAACGACCCCGGCAAAAAGCCAGGGTCGTTTCGAACGCGACCGGGAGGGCTCGAACCTCCAACCTTCGGTTTCGTAGACCGATGCTCTATCCAATTGAGCTACGGTCGCGTGTCCGTCTGCATTGCTGCAGGAGGAGGGGAGATGATAGCGAATTTGCCGCTCCTGGGGGTGCTGAAAGCGGTACTTACTTCTCGACCGATTGTGCCACGGTTGCCTGCTTGTCAAGATCCGTGCGCGCCGCGGCTGCGGCTTCGCCCTTCAGTTGATTGGCAAAGAACGGGAGGGCAATGCACCCGGCCGCAAAGATCAGTGCGCTGAGCCGCGGCCACACGGACGGAACCGGTGAGACGCCTTGCGTTCGTGGCGTTGCTTCTTGAACGAACGGCATGGCCACCAATCGCAGGTAGTAGAACGCCGCAACTCCGCTGTTGAGCGCCATGATCACCAACAGCGTTCGCTGATGACTCTCGGCGCTGGCCACAAAGAGGTCCAGCTTTCCCCAGAACCCAAGAAGGGGCGGGATGCCGGTGAGGCTCAGTGCGCCAATAGCAAGCGCCGCTGCAACCATCGGGGCACGCACGCGCAGACCCGCGAGGTCATCAATGGAATCCACCTCATGGCCATTGCGTTCGATGGCAGCCAACGAACCGAAGGTTGCCAGATTGGCGACGCCGTAGGTCAAGAGATAGAGAAGCGTGGCATCGATGCCGATGGTTGGACCAGCAAGAATGCCGACCAACATGTATCCGGAGTTGGCGATCGAGCTGTACGCCAGCATGCGCTTGGCCGAGCGCTGCAAGAGCGCGCCGATGTTGCCGAGCGTCATGGTGAGTACCGCAATCATCCACAGCACCGCGGCGATGACTGGAGGAATACTGCTGTCGCCGTTGGCGCTCCAGCCGACGGTTCCGAGCAGGACGATGAGCGTCACAAACCCTTGCACCTTGGGCACGAAACTGATGAACGCAGCTACCGGACTGGAGGCGCCTTCATAGACATCGGGCGCGTAGAAGTGCATGGGAACGGCGGCCAACTTGAAGCAGATGCCAATCACGGCAAGCAGCATGCCAACGATCGCCACACTGCCAATGCCGCCAGTTTGCGCCTGCATTTGGAATGATTCGCGCATGGCGCTCAGTTCAAGCGTGCCAGTTGCTCCGTATAGGAACGCGAAGCCGAGCAGCAGGGTGGCCGTACTCATGGCGCCCAAGAAGAAGTACTTGATGGCCGCTTCCATACTGCGGTCTGCACCGCGGCCGATCGCTACCAAGACGTACGTGGGCAGTGAGCACAGTTCAAATGCCAGGAACAGCCACACCAAGTCCGTGGCGTGGCAGAGCAACATGCCGCCGCACAGTGACAGCAAGATGAATGCGTAGAACTCGCCTTGAATGACGCGCACGGGGTCGAACGCGCCGGTGCCGGAGGCGACTTGGCGCTCCACGGCGCGATCAACGCTGCCGATCGAAGCAAGCACGTGACCAACGCCCACCACGCACAAGAGTGCAATGATGTACTTGCCGAGCATTGGCATTGGTAACTGCGCGGCAGTGGCGGCTTCTGGCGTCCAGACCTTGAGCATGGTGGCAAACGTAGCGATCAGTGCCACGACTGCGACCCATGGAACCAGGGCTCGGAAGGCGCGTACATGTGAAAGGCCCATGACTGCGCACAGAACAGCGCCCACAAAGAGCACGGCCTCCGGGACGATCAGCATGAACTTGGGGCCGAGATTGGTGGTAGCGGCCAAGATGGCGGGGGTCATGGTGTTCACTGGATGGCTCCCTTGGCAGCGGTCGGCGCGGTCGTAGCCGTGATGGCATCGACATCGGCGGCAGCGCGTGGGCGATTGGCAAGGTCACGCTCGATGAGCTTGACGTACGGGGCAACAACATTGGCCGCGCACGGCTCGATGACATTCAGGATGGGCTTCGGCCAGATACCGATCACCAGGCAGGCGATCGCAAGTGGAGCCATCGCCACAATCTCGCGGAAGTTCAAGTCATGGATCGCGTGAGCAGCGTGATTCCCATGACCGTGCGGTCCGTGGGAATCATGTCCGCCGTGCCCGTGGCTCGGTTCTCGCAGCGGTCCAAACACAAACTTCTGCAACATGCGTAGGACATACAGAGCGCCGAGCACCAAGGCCAACGCCGCGAGGAACGCATACGTTGGACCAAGGATTCCGGGGAATCCAGTCTTCATGCCAGCATCAGCGGTGTAGATACCAAGCAGGCACAGGAACTCACTCACGAATCCGTTCAAGCCGGGGAGCGCCAATGATGCCATGGCAAAGAAGACCATGAACACGCTCCAGATCGGCATGCGCTGCATGAGTCCGCCAACCACTTCCATGTCCTTGGTGTGGTAGCGCTCATACATGATGCCGATGCACATAAACATGCCGGCCGTTGAGAGGCCGTGATTCACCATGTACAAGATGCCGCCTTCCATACCCACCACATTGAAGGCAAACATGGCGAGCAAGGCGAGGCCCATGTGGGCGATCGAGCTGTATGCCACCAGGCGCTTGACATCGTTCTGCACCCAGCACACCAGGCTCATGCCAAGGATGCCGATTAATGCGAGTGCCGCAAAGAATGGTGCCAGCGCGAGGGCGCCTTCGGGGGCCATCGGGAATGCAAAGCGCAGTGCGCCGTATTGACCGATCTTGATGACGATGCCTGCGAGCACTACGGATCCTGCCGTTGGCGCTTCTCCGTGCGCAAGGGGCAACCATGAATGCACCGGAACGAACGGCACCTTCACGGCAAAGCCGCCCATGATGGCAAGGAACACCCACCACTGCGTACTTGCAGGGAGCGTCTGGCCGTATTCGACCAAGGTCTGCACGCCGAAGTTGATCGGGGTGCCAGTGTCAGTTGCGTGGCCAGCTGCGAGGTAGATGAATCCAACCAGCGAGATCACGGATCCAACAAAGCTGTAGACCCACAACTTGATTGCTGCCGGACGGCGATCGTGGCCGCCCCAGATGGCAACAATGAGAAAGAGCGGGACGAGTGTGAACTCGTAGCCGATGTAGAACAGGATCACATCGCGCGCGAGGAAGGCGAGCATGACCGCCGATTCCATGAAGAGGAACTGAGCGTAGAAGCCGCGCTGGCGCTGGGTGATGGCAGAGAAGCTCACCAGCATGCTGCACGGGATCAATACCGCTGTCAGGACGATCAGCAGCACTCCGACTGCGTCGGTGCCGAGGCGGAACTCAACGCCGAAGGCTGTGAAGAGTTTCCAGCCCTCTTCGTTCGGCCAGAATGCGCCGGTGGTCCATGCGGGGAATTCGAATGCAAGAAGCGTTGCAACTGCCAAGACCGCGAGGCTTGCAATCAGTCCGACTGTCTTGGCAGCGCGCTCGCTGACACCGAAGCAGAGGATTGCGCCCGCGAGCGGCAGGACGATGAGAAGTACAGCGAGTGTCACGAGGCACCTCCCGAGAGCCAAACCCATACAACCCATGCGACGATCAGCCCAATTCCGCCCGCCATGGTGAGCGCGTAACTCTGCACCGTGCCGGTGTAGAGCGGCTGGAAGACCCGTGCCACGAAGCCGGGGAAGCGACCGACGGCGGCAACGACGACTCCGTCGATGACGAATCGATCAGTGAATGCCAGGAGCTGCGCGCCGAGCCATGCGGGCACGCCGATGATGGCGTTGTAGAACTGATCGACATACCAGCCGTGCTCGCTGCCGAGCGGAATCCACTTGAGGCCGGTGGTGTTGAGCATGAATGCACGCATGCGGTCGCCGAGGGCGCGGTTCTTTGCGTGCAAGATCCACGCGAGCAGGAAGCCCGCGACCACCACGCTTGTGGCGATGATGAAGAGCGTGCTGTGCGCATCGCGACCAAGGATCAGAGCGTGCTCCGCTCCGTCACCCGCGCGTATCTTCGCGGTCGAGTTCTCTACGAAGCGCTGAATCCAGTTGAAGCCCTGTGAGTGCTCCAAGTAACTCGGCAGACCAGCAAGCACAGAGCCGATGGCGAGCAGGGTGAGGACGAGCGAGATGCGCAAGCCCGGCGCGTGCGGGTGGAACCCGGATCCGCCGTGCGAAGCGGCATCGGTCTTGTGAGTCGAATGCGCGTCGGCAGCATGCGCGTGATCATCATGGCCGTGGTCGGCATGCTGATCAGCACCTGGCTCAATCTTCACGGGGCCGAGTGCCAAACGGAACCACACTCGGAACGCGTAGTACGCAGTGATTCCTGCGGTGAGTACGCCAATCCAGCCCATCCATCGAACTTGCTGCACATCGCTGGTGAGGGCGGTGAGCAGGATGATGTCCTTTGATTCAGCCGCTGCGCTGAACGGCGCCGTGGCAAGCCAGAGGCAGCCGAGCAACATGCAGATCATGGTGAGGCGGAATCCAGGAACTTTGAGGAGGCCGCCCAACTTTCGGAAGTCAACTTGCCCAGCCATTCCGTGCATCACTGCGCCGGCGGTGAGGAACAAGAGAGCCTTGAACCACGCGTGCGTGAAGACGTAATAGACGCCGCCGAACGCGGTGCCGACGCCGAGGCCCATCACCATGTAGCCGAGCGAACTGATGGTCGAGTACGCGAAGACGCGCTTGTAATCGAATTGACCACACGCGATCGTTGCACCGATGAATGCGGTGAAGCAGCCGATCCAGCCGACGGTCAGGAGCGCGGTTTCAGCCCACTCTCCGCCGATGGCCTGCACTGTGTAGAACGGCGCCATGCGTGCGAGCAGGTAGATGCCCGCGGTCACCATGGTTGCTGCGTGAATAAGCGCGGAGACTGGGGTGGGGCCCCACATGGCATCCGGGAGCCAGGTAAAGAGTGGTCCCTGCGCACTCTTGCCGCACACGGCCAGGAGCAACAGGAACGGAATGGCCGCTTTCGACCAACCGCCTTGAACGGCCTCGGAACCAGTGGTGGCAATCGCCTGGAACAGGCTGTCGTACTGCACAGTTCCGTAGTTGGTCCAGATCAGGAAGATGGCCAAGGCGAGGCCGAGGTCACCGATCCGGTTCATGATGAACGCCTTCTTGGCCGCAGCGGTCGCGCCGGGCTGTGTGGCGTAGTAACCGATCAGCATGTACGAGCAGAGGCCAACGCCTTCCCAGCCGAGGTACAGGCCGACCAAGTTGTCGCTCATCACCAGGATGAGCATGCTTGCAACGAACAGGCTGACTGCAAAGAAGAAGCGCGCGTAGCCGGCCTTGAGGTCGGACTCCATGTACTCGCTTGCGTAGAGCGCGATGAGCGTTGCGAGCACTGTGACAAAGAGCATCCACAGCATGCTGATGCCGTCGATGTAGAAGCCGAGGTTGGCGGTGAATGACTGGAACGGCGCGGGGCCCCAGCTGAGTGAGAGCCAGTCCATGAACGGCACGGTGAGCGGCGCGTGCGTTTCGAAGAGTGTCGGGCCGAACTGGAAGTAGAGCGCGATAGCCATCGCGGTGGACAGGCCGAACGCGGCGACGGTGAATACGGCCGGCATGCGGCTCTTCACCTTGAACATCGCAAGTGCGCCACACAGAACCACGGACACCAGTGGTGCAAGGAGCATCCACTTGAGCCACGCGAAGTCAGTGTTGGCAACGGCCTTGACGAAGTGGAGCGGGCCGACATCGGCATAGCCGCTCGCGGCGTGGGCTGCGTGCGCGGCATCGGCGGCGTGACCGTCGACAACTGCGTGTGCGCCGTCTCCGAGAGCAAGCGCGAGAGTAGTAAAGAGTGCTGGTTCCATGGAAGCCGTGGGTGTGTGTGCCGTGGCGTGAGTGACGAAAGCGGATGCGAGCGCAATGATCGCGACGGTGCTCATTCCTTCAGTTCCGCCCATGCTTCGCTGCTAAGCGTTTCTTTGCGGCGATACAGGAGGACGACAAGGCCGAGCGCAAGGGCGGCCTCGGCAGCTGCGACGGTGAGAATGAAGATCACCATCAACTGTCCGGAGAGATCCATCCACATGCGGCCGAATGCAACGAAGGCAAGCGCGGCGGCTTGGAACATCAGCTCCGTTGAGAGGAACATCAGGATCATGTTGCGACGCGTCAGGAATCCGACGAGACCGATCGCAAAGAGGATGATGGCCAGCGCGAGAGTGACTTGGATGTTGGCTGGCATGGCGGGGGCCATGGGAGCTGTGGTCGCAGCAGTCGCGGCGGGGGCGGCGGCGATGCTGATGGAGTTGATCGTGTTGATCATGTTCATCATGGTTGCGATGCCGGTCATGCTGCACCTCCGCGGCTGAGCGATTCGCCGTCGTCAATGCGTGGGAGTCCGGCGGCTGCGCGGCGTTCGTCTTCAGCCATGGCCATTTGGCGGCGCGCCAAGACGACGGCTCCGAACAGTGCCATCAGCAGAATGACGCCCGCGAGCTCGAGGCTGACGGGGAATTGGGCAACGAGGGCGTGGCCGAGTGCCGTTGAATTGGCTGGCGCCGCGGTGCCATCGAGGGTGATGGGGTGGCGATCGCCGTTGGCGCTCAGAAGCGTGATGCTTGCAGTGGTTCCCGTCGGATCCACTGAGACAAGGCGGCCATCGGCGCCGCGTTCAAGCTTGGCGACGTCGGTGATGCCCGCAGTTTCAGCGATGGCTGCGGACTCGCGCAACAGAAGTTGCGGCATGTCTTCCATGCGCTCCCAAGCGCGGATGTTGGCGCGCGCTACGACGGCCGGTGAGGCAAGCCACGGCACGGAGTTCTCGCGTCGAAAGAGTGCGTCGCCTGTTGCCGACAGCATGATGAAGGCCAAGACCAGTGCGGCGATCGGTTCGCGCGGGGTGCGGTCGTACCAAGCGGCTGCTTCGCCGCGCGTTGATTGATCGCCAGACTGTTGCGCAAGCATGAGAACGAAGAGGTAAGTGATGAGGATGGCGCCCGCATAAACGATGAGGAGCGCAAATGCCATGAATTCAGCCTGCAATAGCAAGAAATTCACAGACACTGCCAAGATCACCAACACGAAATAGAGCGCTGCGTAGACCGGGCGCGGATGCGTCACCATGCGTGCTGCGCCAGCAACGGCGACGAGCGCAACCATGACGTGCACCCAGAACGACGGATCGGTTCCGGCCGCATCAGGCACTGGTGCGTTGCGGGCGACGGCGGTGATGATCAGTCCCACCGCGGCGAGACCGCACACGGTCAGGGCGGCTCGGAATGCCGCGGGGCGCGGCTCCATCATCAGGTACAGCACGACGGCACCCAAGGCGGCGGCGGCGTAGAAGAGGTTCGCGTTCATGGATGGGGGCCTGAGGATCCGGGCAACCCGCACGGGAATCCGGGCGGGGAGGGCGGATAATAGAAGGGACGAAGGCGGTTCGCAAC